>NZ_JBALEQ010000128.1:0-79715 GCF_036917775.1 Nostoc sp. | reverse complement strand
TACTCACTTAATTTCCAATTGATGATGTATCAAAAAAATGTCTTAGTTCGAGTGCTGTGAATGGATTTTTTATTGTTTGTGAGAAATCCGGGCTATAAGTACAACACTGCTGCTGTCAAAACTGACGAACTTAAGTCCTTTTACACCAATCCTTTTTGCCAGTTTAATTGGATTTTTTCTCTCGCCCAAAGTTCCTCTGATTGCATCTCAACTAAAGTCTCGCAGAGAAGCTACTGAATGAAAGGCTAGCTAGGGTATTGGATTAATTTACCTACCAAAGTGCGATCGCCTTTTGATTTTCCTCGTGAACGCTTGATTTTTAGGATAGCGATCGCTTCTTGCGTGTAACTTCGACTCTTTTGTTTACTAAAACTGTATTACTGACCGAAGAGTAATTTAGCCTAGTTTTTACCTATTCCTCTTGCCATTATTGCTGCTAATAAAGGAATTAGGGTAAAACCAACCAATTCAATTCTAATGAGCCAGATGAGACGATTTAGTTTTAGTAATTCTAGCTTGGGTGCTTGCCCCTGTCGCAGACTTTTCACCCAACCAATGAAAGAAATAGTGGGATAGAGAGATAGCAAACCCACCACGATGAAAACCACAACTTTGGCGTAAAAAACTGGGTTGCTCAAATAGTAATCCGTGCCTTTACCAAAGTAGATAACACGCAAAATGCCTGTGACAAGAACGACGGTTGCTGATATACCATATACTGTATCAGCTATGACAATCTTCCAAGCCTCATTTAAACTCAATTCTTTTTTTAAATTCAATGCTTCTGATACCAGAGCGCCAAAACACAACATGAAGCTTAAATAATGTAAGTACGCAACTATGGCACTTATCCACATATTATTTTTAGTTTTTCCTAGTTTACTGTTTTGGTATTACTTTTGATGCGACAACTTTCACCATCAAGCTCAAACTAGCATTAAGACAACTAGCTAAAAAGTGACCAATAATTCAGATTTTCATTGACTACGAACCCACAATTATTAACAGGGGTTGTTACTGCATTCCCTGGTGATTCCAGCTTCGAATTGCAAAAATTGGCTGGCATCGGCTTTGTTGTGGCCAACGTTAAAAAGTTTGATGGTGTAGATGAATATAGGAATAATCGAGTCTTACTGTAACGGGTTTTTAGAAATTTTACCAGAGAGCGATTATTGGCAAATTGTAGCTGTACATATCAATGGCCACGCCTACTGCCCTACTCCTAGGCTTTATCGTTCAGAAAAAGTGGCATTGGCAAAAGCTGCACAAATTTATGATTGGCTAGCTGATCGCGAAGGAGAAATTAGTGATGGGGCTTGTAATTGTTCTGAGTTAAAACTCATCTTATGGAAGCAAACGAAAGTATCTTAATTACTCTTGCGATCCAGCAGAATTTCACTTTACAGCAGTTTTCATGTATTTGAAGCACATCTGTCGTAGGGCGCAAGGTCTTGCGCCCCTTACTGTATTGGCTAATAATCAATACGGGGAATAAATTTTAGAATTCATTAACCGTAAAGGGAACTATGGATGGTAAAAACTTTTGAAGAGATGGGGAAAATTCTAATTTTGCTGCATAATCATCTGTTTGTGATACTTCTAATTCAATTGTTTGTTGATTCTCTTCATCAAAGAGCAATTGAATTTGATAATTTGTCCAGAATTTTTCGCCTAGTTCATCTTCTAAATCCAAAAGGAGTTGTTCATCATCACCCCATATATTCGACCAAAGTACTATCCTATTAGCCCGAAAATGATTTTGACCTGTTGTATCTCCAATTACAAAATATGCTTCGACACTTAAATTAAATTCTAACTCATCGACTTCTATCTCTGTGATGTTACAGTTAACCAATATTAAAGTATCTGGGTTAACGTTTGCTAGCTCCTCTTGGCGTTTTAATAATTCTTGAAATACGAAATTCGGCAACAACTGAGAACTCTCTTCAAGTGCTTGCTTTTGAGTTTCTGGTGAATAACGAGTTTTTAATTCTTGTGTGATTAAATTTAAAATATCTTTACTTGCTAAATTTAAAACTATCTTTTTATTTGCCGGATTAAGGAAGCATCCTTGATTAAGCTCAATGCGGTTTTTTATTGTCATAGTTATCTAAAGTACATTTACTGTGATCGTATCATCTATAAATCAAACTAAAATTTGATCGCATTATTTTAGCCTTAAGCTACGCCAACACAATTAAATGCGAACAAGCCTTTTTGATATACCCCAAAGACTTGACACACCCACTAAATATTAAAAGCGATCAAATTCGAGTCCGCAGCCTCACCTTTTCCCTAGATGATAATCTCGATCGCACAGGTCAAACCTTCTTAAAAAAACTTTTTCTCCTAATCCCTCAGAACTCACATTAATACCAATAATTAGTAAAGGGGATAGATGACATTCGCTTGTGGCGAAGCACCCATCCCCGAATAGCTGCCCAGATCATTAACCTGGAATCTATAGTCCGGTATCTAATCATCCCAGTATGGTCTGAGATATGTCGATTGTCACTGGGATAGATACTGATTTAGAAGATATCTACGAAAAGATAGTTACACGTTACTCTTTTTCACGCCTTCTATACCCAACAGCGCCGTTCCGTAAGCAGCTTCTGTATACACTGACACTACTACAGGAATCTGCAAATAACGCGCTCTAATCTTAGTCCAAGTATCATTAGCCGCACCACCGCCAGCAGTATAAACACGGCTTAATTTGTCTGCTCCCATTTGCTGTAATAATTCATACCCTCGCGCTTCTATGCGGGTAATACTTTCTAACAACCCATGCAAAAATTCCACTGGGTTATCTGGGCGTGGTTCCAAACGTGGGGCTAAATTGGGATCATTAATTGGAAAGCGATCGCCTACCTTCAACAACGGATAATAATCTAACTTGCTGGCAATTGATGGATCAATCTCACGGCTAAGGCTTGCTAATTCAGCGTTGGTGAAAAATTGCTTAAGTACTGCACCTCCAGTATTAGAAGCACCCCCAGTCAGCCATAAATCACCCAACCGATGGCTGTAAATTCCATATCTGGCATCTTCTACACGGGTACGACTTAATAACTTTAGTACCAATGTTGAACCCAGTGAAGTTACGGCTTCACCAGGTAATTTTGCACCACTGGCGAGAAAAGCCGCGATACTATCAGTTGTACCTGCACATACCAGACAATCACGGCTAAAACCAAACTTATCCGCAATTTCAGGACGCAATTCGGCAATGGGAGTCCCAGGAGTTAAAACTTTGGGTAGCTGAATCGGTATTTGCAGTTTTTTTAGCCATTCTGGGTATTTCAACTTTTCCACGTCATAACCCAGCTTTAAAGCATTATGGTAATCGCTAATTCCCAACTGTCCATGTAGGAGAAACCCCAGCCAATCTGCTTGATGCAGAAAATATCTAGCTTCACTAAAAGAGGGTAATTGCCTCATCCACAAAAGTTTCGCTAGGCTGGAGGTGGCACTCAACACGGTATGATTGGGGGGTGCTATACTCCTCAAATGCTCTAGCAGCAATGATCCCCGCGCATCGTTATACATCATTGGTGCGTCTGTTGGATTGCCAGCAGCATCAACCAGTAAGACGGTGGAAGAAGTACCATTAATGGCGATCGCTTTAATTTTTCGCCGCAATTGGTCAGGTATTTGTTCCAGCAGTACAAACAAAGCCTCCTGCCAAATTTTTGGCGTAACGGTGGCTTTTGAGTCCTGGAAGGGATATCTCACCTCAACCTGAATACAATAGGCTTCCTCGTCAATTACCACGCCGCGTGCGCCAGATGTACCGAAGTCGATACCCAAATACAAATTCATAATTTTTATAAATTTTTTTAATAGAGAATAAATAAGGAATACTGACTAATAACTGCTTTTGTTGCATCTTGTAACAAGATATTCCACAATTCTGGCAAAACAAGGAAAAGTAGTAAACGAACTGTTCAAAATCTATTCAGGTTAGGAGGTTTTCAGCCATGCCTATCTTAGATACTCTGTACATCGCTCAGATATCTTCCATCTCAGACACTCAAGTCTACATCGCTCTAGTTGTAGCGCTGATTCCAGGAGTTCTAGCTTGGCGATTAGCCACAGAACTTTACAAATAAGGCTACGATGTGACACAGTTGAAAAGCTAATAATCCTGGCAGTACGGGGTGCAATTTCCTTTCTTCTTTTGGCGTTATGCCATCTGTAGCTAGGAAACTAGCACTTACGTAAGCCAGGTTATTTTTTAACTGGTGCAACACTTGTAGCTATTTCAAAAAAATGAAGTAATATGACAGCTAAATCAAGCATTCAAGAGTGCTAAGTGCTGAGTGCCCAGGAAGAAGTAATGAGTAAAAAGTAGTACTTATGAACCTTCCCACTTTAAGCCGAGGCACTAGCTACTCTGAACTGATTTGATGCTGAGTGTGACTAGTGTTTTTTTACTCAGCACTCATAACTCAACACTCAGCACTCTTCATAGTGCTTCCCTTCACTAAGCGAGGTTATCTTTTAGCATCATGAACGCGATTCAACCCTCCAGACCACCGTTACAACCTATACAAAAACGCCGGGCCATTCCTCGACCAAAGCGGCATCTTCGTCAACGTTCTTACCAGGTGATGGCACTAGAAAGCACAGCCAAGATAGCGGTTAATCTTGTCGTTACAGCTGTAGCAGCATCTGCTTTAGCACAACTTTTGCCTCATCATTGGTTACAGCAAGAAAAGTTGCGAGAAATTAATACTGAAGTCAAGTTGATGGAAGTACACGTCGATGGTTTACAGGTAGAATTTAGCCGTAACTTCGATCCTCAGCAAACTAGAAGAATTATGCAACAACAAGGATTCCGATTTGCTCCTAATCAGCGTCGGGTCGTGTTGATGAATAAGGATCTTAGAGAAGATGAACAAACAGAGTCATCACCTTAAGCTAAATGGCGAATTTGGGATTATTTAGGTTTCTTGTGATTTTGGCTACGTAAAAACCGGGTGCTAATTTATATTATTGCTAATAAATAATGGTTAATAGCTGATCTTTGAATAGCTATGTAGTTATCATCTATTAGTAAAATTTATTCAAAATTTAATCAATTATTTTGAATTTTGAATTCCCAGTAAGTAGTCGGCGTAAACAATCATCCTTGGGATCAGGCAGGGGATAAAGAGCAGTAAAAAAAGGGCTTGAGCCTTGTTTACTTTTCTTCACGCAATTTGGTTTTATTGTGCCGACTTACTTAGAACTAATCTACCAAATAGGATGTAGGATGCTCAGGAGATAACAAATCGTTTAGCCAATTTTCGATTTGTAAACGCAAGTGAGAACCAGTGAAGTCCCTAGTTGTTTTGAGAGTAGGCAGTTGGGTAAGGGCACGACGATAATCAGCGATCGCACAATTCCAGTCACCCCAAAGATGGTAAGTTCTGCCGCGTTCAGCCCAGATATGACCTTCTAGTTGACCGAAAAGCTGTGCTAACTCAAAATTCTCAATTGCCTCCTCGTATCGCCCCAATTCACGCCAGGTAATGCCTCGGTTAATCCACGCCCGAACATAGCCAGGATTCAAATCAATGGCTAGATCGTAGTCGGCAAGTGCTATTGCTAATTCTCCACAAGCTGCATAGTAATTTGCCCGGTTATTATAAGCACTAGCCAAATAGGGATTGAGTTTCAAGGCGGTGTTATAGTCGTAAAGCGCTTTTTGCCTTTCACCACTTTGGAAATAAATTAATCCCCGGTTGTTGTAATCAACGGCATTGTGCGGACGGCGGTAAATTAGTTGGCTTAAAAGTGCGATCGCCTCAGCATAGTCACCTTCTTGAGCCGACTTCAAAGCAAAAGAGCGTAAGTAGTTATTTCCTAAAGTAGATGCACTGCGATCGTTTTTCCTCTGCTTTTGGACTTTATTTGTATTATTTAAAACATATTTATATTGCTTGCTTTGCTGGTCATCGTCAGCTAAAAATGAGTGAATATTCATCTTTCCCTGCCTGAAATCCCTGCTTTGTAAAATTAAATTCTAGTTTTTGCTCGGTAGTGCTTTTACCACTGTGTCTATTTTTAAGGTATTTAGGGTTACAAAAAAGCATCTAAAGAGAGAACTTTACCTAACCGCACAAGAGAAATATACTTCCTAAATAAACAATTGCTCCTCAAACCTAATGATGGATACTTGATCCCAGAGGTCAATTCCAGAAATAGAAACAGGATTTATGCAAAAAATAGCCCAAACCCTGATTTCCCGATAGGAGTAATTCATGTAGACGCAAAGGGTCTTCCCGCCGGGTATTGCCTCTACCGTGTGTAATTTGGCGTAAGTCCTAAGCAGATGTCGATCTCAAAGACTGGTCAAGTAGTGAGAGCGACAAATTGGTAGAATGCCAACAAGCCATTCTTTGAGAGATGAGAGAGAGGGTAGAGGGGCACAGGGAAACAAGGGAGATAGAGGGAGAACAATGCCCAATGCCCCATGCCCCATGCCCAATACCCAAATGCCCCAGCATCTAGATTTAATTTTTAAGTTTTGAGAAATTTTCTAATGACAACTGCAATTTCCTATCCCAATGCCCCTGATTTAGCAACCGATGACTACATTGTTCTCGGCTTGGCAACCTGCTTCGTCAAAGAAGATGGAGAAGTTTATCAAATCGAAGTTATAGAACCGATTCCCTCTGCGGCTTTGGAAGCGCTTTTAAAAGGCATTCCTACCTCCTATAAGCTGGCTCATGCAACAACTTTGGGATCTATCTTGGATGGCGATTCACAATTTCTGCCGGATGGCTTCCCAGAGTCGGCTCAGTTTGGAGAAGAATTTGTGCCGCGAGTATTTGCAGCAGCTCGTACATACAAGCGTCGTGAATCGGCAAAATCCCTGATTCCATTAGGCACAAACTACACTGAATTTAAGTATTCCATTGAGCGCAAACGGGTGCTAAATGCCGCTAGGGTTGTAACAAAAGAAGATAACGTTAAACAACATTCTCACACTCACAAAGTTCTTTAAGTAATTATGCTCAAACTTTACGGTGGCGCTCGTAGTCGAGCCTCAATTGTTCAATGGTATTTAGAGGAAATACAAGTTCCTTACGAATTTGTCAAACTCGATATGCAGGCGGGTGAACACCTCAAGCCTGAATATTTGGCAATTAACCCAGTTGGTAAAGTTCCAGCAATTGTTGATGGGGATTTTCAGCTTTGGGAATCTGGCGCAATTTTGCTGTATCTTGCTGAAAAGTACAGTAAAAGTCCACTTTCATTAGAGGAACGTGCTGTATTTTCCCAGTGGGTGTTGTTTGGCAATTCTACCCTAGCTACAGGGATTTTTGTAGAAGCAAATCGGGAGCGAGAAATGCCCCGCTTGTTGAATGCGTTAAATGAAATTTTCAGTAAGCAGCCTTTTTTGCTGGGTAATGAGTTCACTGTTGCTGATGTGGGAGTGGGTTCTATTCTGAGTTATATTCCCATCATGCTGAAGCTAGACCTCAGCCCTTATCCAGAGGTGTTGAACTATATCAAGCAGTTATCTGAGCGTCCGGCATTTCAAAAAAGTATTGGCGGAGGGACTTGATTGTAGTCAACTTAAGCCTCGGCTAATGGAATGATGCCTCCGGCACGCCAAGGGGGAACGCGGCTACACAAACAAAGCCCACCTCCGTGGGCTAAGATAAGAGAAAATTAAGGTTTTTTAACCCGCACAGGCGGGTTTTGCCTGTGTAGACGCGGTTTCTAACCGCCCTTTTAGCGTTAAGTTAACTACCGTGTCTTATATCCAAACAAAAAATCTTCACAAAACTGAGTTTGGATAGGTAGTACCCACCATGCAAATGTTTTAACGATAATTTGTAAATTGCAAAGCAACTGGGTAGTCTTCTTGTTTTAGTCGCTGCATGACTACTTGTAAGTCATCTTTAGATTTGGCAGAAACCCGCACAGCATCACCTTGGATTGAGGCTTGTACTTTTTTGAATTCGTCCCGAATCAATTTGGAAATTTGCTTGGCGATTTCTTGACTGATGCCTTTTTTGAGTTTGATTTCTTGACGGACGCGATTACCGCTAGCTGATTCAACTTTGCCAAAATCAAATATTTTCTGAGAGAGGTTACGCTTGGCGGCTTTTTCTCGCAGGATGGTATGTACAGAATCTAAGGTAAACTCGCTGTCAGTACTAACGTTAATGCTTTCTTCGACCAACTCGACAGTAGTTTCGGTGTCTTTGAGGTCGTAACGACCTTTGATGTCTCGGATCACTTGATCGACAGCGTTAACTAACTCTTGTCGATCAAAGTCGCTCACAATGTCAAAGGAAAATGTAGAAGCCATAAAACATTTTAGATTTTAGATTTTGGATTTTTAGATTGGATATGGATTTTGGCTTGGCTATTGGCTATTGAAAAGAGGCAGAGGGGCGGGGGAGGCAGGAGGACAAGGGGGACAAGGGGGAATTATTGAACAAGTCTCTCTCTTGTCTCCCCCCTCTACCTTGTCTCCCTTGTCTCTTCTTCATGTTCAATTCCCAATTCCCAATTCCCAATTCCCAATTCCCCATTCCCCACTTAATTAGTAGCTTGGATAATGCTCAAGAAGATGAGAGTGGTAGAGCCAAGCATACCAATGGCAAACATGAGCGATCGCAAAGGGGGTATATTCAAAATATAAAAAATCGAGTATAGGAAACGAGCCACCACAAAGGCGATCGCAGCTATTTGCCCCGTAAAAGAATTTACACCAGTTACATAAGCCATTAATGCGGCTGCGGCAAATATCATAAATGCTTCAAAGGTGTTCTGATGTGCCCAAGTAGCTCGTTGGGCATAAGGCGGTAATTTATCAACCATAGCGCGAGGTGTCGCAAGCGTTTCCTTGCCAATACGCACACGGGCATAAGCTACTACCAAAAATGGCAGGTAAATCAGAACGACAGCAGCAGCAATCGAGTACAAAAAAATTATCATTACTTATTGTTGTTGGTTATTAGTCATCAGTCATCGGTCATTGGTCATGAGTCAAATACAAATGACAAAAGACAAATGACAAATGACTAATCAAAGTAGAAAAGCGTTACCACTTTTCTTTGTTCTTCTGCATCTTGACAAGTTTGCAACAGGGTGCGGCTGTCGTGAAACGCAAAACAGATCAGTTGCTGGCAACGGGAGACAATTTCCTTGTTGCACAGGTAACTAGCTTCAGCAAGAGACAGATTATCATTACTGGGATTTTCCACTAAATGCATTACCTGTTCTAGTTGCTGGCGAGATTCCAAAGGCTGGCGTTCCAGACTTTGAGGTAAAATCACCGTCAACAAATTTGCATCAGCCCGCGTTGCTCCCTTGATGGCCGCTGAGTTGGTACCTGTAGCACCAGAAGTAATGATGCGATTACCCGATAAAACTAGGGCATAAGTCATCATTTCAATAAGATTCTGGTGCGTAATCGGAACGTGACGAGAACCCAACAAGGCGATTCTTTTAGAACCCGTTTGCTGGATGGTCGCCAGTTCTTGCGCTAATGTGTCTAGGTTAATAAGGTCTGTTGATTGGCTCAAAGATAGACATAATCCGATTAAACGACCCAGATATTTTACCAAACAGCGTGTAGATGCGAGGAAAACTTGAGTTAGACATTGCTACAATTTTTCGACTGTTTGGTTCAATAACTCTATTGCTTGATTACACCAGGCTAGCCAATTTGTTTCATAAGTAATGCCATTTAAGAGAGTTAAATACTGAAATTTGGCTGCTTCTGGTAATTCTTGCAGGTCTTTAAAATAACGCTGCTCTAAATCTTTGTACGTAGATAATTTTTCTAGATGGGCTTTTTGGTGATGTTCTAGCTCTGCCAAGATAATCTCGTTAGGAACAATATGACCTGCAAAAATTTTCACCAGTAAATCATCTTTAATCGGTGTGGGTTCACAAGGTTGAGCAATCCACTCTTTGAGGTGCTGTTGTCCTAAGTCTGTAACGCTGTAGAGCCTTTTATCTGGTCGTCCTGCTTGGAGAATTGTCTCAGAACTGATCCATCCTTGATCTTCTAGCTTCGATAACTCCCGATAAATTTGCTGGTGACTTGCCGACCAGAAAAAACCTACAGAGCCATCGAATCGTTTTGCTAAATCATACCCACTACAGCGTGCTTCAACCAGAGCCGCTAATATTGCGTGCGCTAATGCCATAATTTTTAATTCACCACTTGACTTATGCAACTAATTGCATAAAGATAGTTATATGCAATTAGTTGCATAATAACTCAAGTAACAAGGAGCCAGAGATGCCTCAAGTAATACCGGGACGATTTACAGCCGAGATTGATGAACCTTTTGTAGTGTTTTTGATCGGGATGCGAGTTAATAAATTATTCGCTTTTTCCAAATGGATTCCCACAGCCAGGGCGATGTCACCGATGTTACGCAGCCTGAATCAGAATCCCGAAAAGGGGTTTTTAGGAGGAGAAAGATTTATCTACCCGCGAGGGGTAGGACTGATTCAGTATTGGCGATCGTTTGAGGATTTGGAGCGTTTTGCTAGAAATCCAGCCGATGCACATTTAAAAGCTTGGCAAAGGTTTAATCGAGCCATTGGTACTGATGGTAGTGTTGGTATTTGGCACGAAACTTATTTAATTGAACCGGGAAGATATGAAGCAATTTACGGAAATATGCCTGTTTTTGGATTAGCTGCTGCAACTAAGCACGTCCCAGCTATGGGGCGGAGGGAAACAGCCCGCCGTCGCCTGGGAGGTGACAACGAGCCGATTATGCCTAGTAATATAGCTACCTAACTGATAACTGAGCATTGATGATCTTAATTGTTCACGTTGATGAATCTAAGACAATGCTGCTGCGGGAGTTAAACCCAGTTTCGATAACAAGCGGTCAATGTCAAAATGCTCAGACATTAACTGGCGAACGCACTGAACCTTAATCGGCTCGTGGAGACGGACTTGCCCAAAAGTACGGTTAACAATTTCTACAGTGGTAAGAGTGTCTAAGTCAACAGATAAAATGGGGATTTCTAGTTCTTCAGCACGACTGAGAATGAACGGTGGCGGTGGTAGTTGCCCGGTGAGAATTAAACATTGGGTAGAAGTTTCCAAAGCTGCTTGCTGAATTTCGACGCGATCGCCTCCTGTCACCACTGCCATATTTCGGCGTTTACGGAAATACTTGACAGCAGAGTTGACATTCATTGCTCCAATTGCCAGACTTTCCACCAACAAATCCATGCGATCGTTGCGACAAAGAATATCAGCCTTTAACTGCTTCACCAGTTCGCCAACACTAATACTGCGGAGCAAATCGCTACTCGGCAGCATAGCTAGCACAGGAATCCCTTGCTGTTCCAAAAACGGACGCAAGAGAGTGTTAACCGCTTCTAGTTGGGTGACAGGGATATCATTGATCACAACTCCCATCAAGCGATCGCCCACACGCCCTTTAGCAGCCAATAGCGCCTCAACCGAAAGCAACGATTTATAGCGGCTTACTAACAGCACGCCAGCGTCCAATACTTCAGCCATTTGCAGTAAAGACAAGTCAAACAAATTGCCTTCGGAAAAATCACCAGGCCCCTCCAGTAATACCAAATCTCCTTGGGACATTTGTAAATATTGCTGTATTAGGGACTGCTGATAATCGGTTTTGTCTTCCCCTCGTAAGCGCTTTTGCACATTGAGTTCATCCAAAGCCAGCATTGTAGGTGCAACACGGTTTTCTGGCAAATTGAGGCTAAGAGCGATGAATTGGACATCTTCCTCAATTACGGTTCCACTAGACGAATTTAGACACGTACCAAGCGGTTTACCATAGGTAATATCCAGTCCTTTTTGCTGTAGCTGATGAGACAAACCCAGAACAGTTGCAGATTTACCGCTATAAGTCTCGGTTGAGCCAATCAGCAAATATTTAGGGGATTTTGGCACACATGCACTCCTAATTTCAAAATTCAGAAGAACCCAGCTAGGTGTTTCCTAATTCTAGTTCCTTCTGGCAAAAGCCTTTCGCTCTCACAAATTAAGGTTTCCCAGAATTCGCTTCTGAATAAGCAGGGGAGACTCTTATGGGTAGGTTTTTTAGATTAGACCAATTTTTTGGGTTTTAGAACCAAAAAGATTGCCTGAAACCTTAAAACTACGTTAAATATCTTCTAGGTTTCTATAGGAATGCGGTTTGATTTCTGAAAATATACGTAGGATGTGTTAGCGCCAGCGTAACGCATCAAACCCTTGATTATAGCGCGTTACGAACTCCGTTCTAACACACTCTACAATTTTCTTTGCTAAGTAAGATTTAGTTTAAAAAAAGTATTGACATGAACACCAAATTAGAAGAATTTTCATATCTATGGAAGAATAGCTTGGACTCTGATTGGGCACTCTTAAAATTCAATACTTCACCTTCAGAAAAAGAACCAAGATATTTAATTGTAAACACGAAAACTAAACAGGGTTTGCTAGTTCATGATGATGTTCTCTATCAAAAGCTAAAAGAAACTATGTGTGAAAAAGGAGTTCGTATTATTTCAAATTTATGATGTGTATATATTTTTTAACAGTAAATACTTCTAAGTGTAGATGACTGAGTGAGAGGGAAAGGGATAATGCTGAAAGAGTTGATTTTTTCTGACCAATTACTGACTAGGAGATTATTTGATGAAAACTAAAAAACTAGGGAAACTTGGGTTAGAAGTTTCAACTATCGGACTTGGTTGCATGGGAATGTCTGAATTTTATAGTGGTCGTGATGAAAATGAGGCGATCGCAACAATTCATCGGGCATTGGAACTTGGAGTTAATTTTCTTGATACTGCTGATATGTACGGGCCTTTTACTAACGAGGAATTAGTAGGCAAAGCCATTAGAGATCGCCGAGATCGAGTAGTATTAGCAACCAAATTTGGTAATGTCCGCACTGAAGATGGTGGTTTTAAAGGAGTTAATGGCAAACCCGAATATGTCCATCAAGCTTGCGATGCCTCACTCAAACGTTTGGGAGTGGAAGTAATTGACCTGTATTATCAACATCGGGTAGATACAACCGTACCCATTGAGGATACTGTCGGAGCAATGGCGGAGTTAGTAAAGCAAGGAAAAGTGCGTTATTTAGGGCTTTCAGAGGCAGCTCCGGCGACGATTCGGCGGGCTGTGGCAGTTCACCCCATTGCAGCACTCCAAACAGAATATTCTCTTTGGAGTCGAGAGCCAGAGGATGAAATTTTACCTACCGTGCGGGAATTAGGAATTGGGTTTGTTGCCTATAGCCCATTAGGAAGAGGGTTTTTATCAGGTGCGATCGCTAAACTTGACGATCTAGCACCTGATGACTATCGCAGAAATGCTCCTCGCTTTCAAGGCGAGAATTTTGATAAAAACTTGAAATTAGTTGAGCAAGTGAAGGCAATTGCCACCGAAAAAGGAGTAACTGCTAGTCAGCTTGCATTAGCATGGCTATTGGCTCAAGGAGAAGATATTGTCCCAATTCCTGGTACAAAACGCCGTACCTACTTAGAGGAGAATGTTGCAGCTACCGAAATTACCCTGACTGAAGAAGAGTTGAATCGACTGGAAGCAGTTGCACCAAAAGGTGTAGCAGCAGGTGAGCGCTACCCTGACATGAGTACTGTTAACCGTTGAGCCATTAACGAAATGTAACCCGATTTGTGCCGATTGTTCCCAGTAGTGCGATGTCTACGACGGGCTACGCCTACGCAGGTGAAAAGCTATAGCAATCCGATTTAATTTCTAATCATTCTTTGATGATAAATGTACCTGTGCTGTAGGGGCAATTCATGAATTACCCCTACGACATATATGGTTTTCTAAATCATATACAATTGATATTTACTGTTAATTTTTCAGCTTTAAAAAAATCGTAATTTTACTCAACAGCCTAACACCTGCCTTGATTTTTCAAGTACTTCTTTGGGGCGAAATGGTTTAGTTAGATATAAATCTGCACCAACCTCAACTCCTTTTTGTTTATCAAATTCCTGTCCTTTAGCTGTCAAAATTATAATGTAGATATCAGTCATTTGCAGGTCGTGTTTAACAATATGGCAGACTTGCAGACCATTCATTTTAGGCATCATCACATCGAGAAAAACTAGATTTGGTTTTTCAGTTTTAATAGTTTCAAGAGCTTCTTCTCCATTTCTAGCAGTTAGAAGTTCTACGCCCTCGTCTTCTAATGCTTCTAAGGCTTGTTCCATCAAAATCAAGATATTGGGTTCATCGTCAACAATCAAAATTTTCTGGGTCATAAGATTTAGGGATTGGGAATGAGAAATTGAGAATTGAGAATGGGGAATTGGGAATAGGTAAGTTCTAAGCCAATACGGTTCAGTTAGGGTTAAAACTTTGTTATCTAAGTCAATTTTTTAACGAACCGCCAAGGCGCAGAGGACGCAGAGAGAAGAAAGAGAGGGAAAAAATTGCTTAACTGAACTGTATTGAGTTCTAAGCTTGACGCTTTGTGTTCAGAGGTTGAAGTTCCGAGTTCAGAAGCCGAAGTGCTAAGTTCCAAGCTCAAAGTAATCATCTTTCCTCTAAATTCCCAATGGAGAGATTACTGCTCAGACAGCATAATAAAAAATACATTTTCTAACTCTTTTTCAAACCGTAGGGTTTTCACCAAATCACCTTCTTGAGAGAAGATAGAATCGATGATGATCATGTCAGGTTTGGCGGACAGAGCTTTATTGATACATTCTTGCGGATTGGAGGCTTCAATCACGTTGTATCCCTGAGTTTGTAGTACATCAGATAAGGTTTTTAAAGCTGAGGCATTTTTATCTACAACTAACACCTTTTTACTAGAAGTACCTTGGTAAAGCAGTGAGCCAATTTCGTTGAGGAGTTTCTCTGTATTAATAGGCTTGGTGAGATAGCGATCAATACCAATATGGTAGCCCCGTTCTTTGTTTTCAATAATTGACAAAATAATGATCGGAATGTCTGCGGTCTGAGGATCATTCTTGAGAACAGCTGCCACATCAAAACCGTTGATTTGCGGCATCATCACGTCCAAGAGAATCAGATCGGGACGGGCTATTTTAATTTGATGAATTGCATCTACGCCGTCCTTTCCTTCGTGAACATTGTAGCCTTCGTTTTCTAGTTGTTGACGAAGCAGTTCCCGAATGTTAGCGTCATCATCCACAACCAAAATAGTTTTACGGTTTTGGTTTACCACTGGGTTTGTGGTAATGACGTGTTCTTTGAGTTGTTTGACTAGCGTATCCAGATTCAGATTAGCAGTGGTTTTTTGATCGCTGGTGTAGGTGGGAATTATGAATGAGAATATACTGCCATTTCCTCGTTCACTTTCAACCCAGATTCTACCACCGTGATGATCGATGATTTGTTTACAGATGGGTAGCCCTAACCCTGTGCCTTTGGGTTTGTCGGTGAGGGTGTCACCAACTTGGCGGAATTTCTCGAACACTTTTGGCTGATCTTCTGGTGCAATACCAATGCCTGTGTCGATGACGCTGATGCAAACACCATCGTCTCCTTGTTTGACGCGGCAGGTAACACAACCAGATTCAGTAAATTTAACGGCATTAGAAATCAGATTAATTAAAACTTGCAGCAACCGGTTGCGATCGCCTACTATCTGAGGCAGTCCAGGTTCAATCTCGCTAACCAACTGCAAGCCATTGGTTTCAAACAATCCGGCGGTAGAATTGGTTGCCCAATCGAGTAATTCCGTAGGATCAATGGGCTGCATCTGCCATTCCACCTTACCTGCTTCCATTTTGGCAATGTCTAAGACATCGTTAATCAAAGACGTGAGCCGTTCTGCTTCCGACACAATAATGTTGAGATTGTCTGCCACCCGCTTAATCGTTTTTTGAAGCTTGCGATCTTCAGTAGAAATTATTGGGAATACATCGGTTTCTAGCTTTTCTTTAATAATCGATGCAAAACCAAGAACAGAAGTGAGTGGTGTTCGCAGTTCGTGGGAAACTGTTGAGATAAAGTCGGTCTTCATCTTGTCAATCTCTTTTTCTGCTGTTATATCCCGAATCAGCAGTGCAGAACCAAAGCAGGTAAGAGGTTCTTGCTCTACCGTCTTTTTGAAAATAGCGGTTGCTACTGCCTGACCAATACGTTCCTTCGTCAGTGCAACTTCAGCAGAAAATACCTCTCCGGGATGAGATTGAGTTCGGTCAACCAGTTCTGCTAAACCAGATATCGGCAGTTCTCGGTAGTTACCCTTGACGACGGTATCTGTCAATTCATACATAGCTAAAAAGGCAGGATTGAAGTGGGTAATTTGTCCTGCGGTGTCTGCTACTAATAAACCGTCTGCTAAGTTATCTAAAATGGCATTTAATCCGTGTGCTTCTGCTAAGGTATTTTGCAGAGCAGCTGTCCGTTCTACAACTCTGGCTTCCAATTCTTGATTCAGTTGCCGCAGAGCGATTTCTGCTTGTTTGCGGGCAGTAATATCGGTATTAATTTCTAGCACCGCGCAGGGCTGACCGTCGATATCCCGTTGCAATGTCCATCGGCTCTGGACAATAATCAATTTGCCAAAATGGGTAAGGTGTTGCACTTCTCCTTCCCAATGACCTTGCTCTAATAACTCTGCGATGATTTCTTCTTTTGGTTTGGGAAAGGTTTTTTTGATAAATGCTTGAATACATTGGCCTTTTACTTCTTCACGCGTCCAGGCGTAGAGTCTCTCTGCACCCTGATTCCAGTGAGAGATTTTGTCGCTCATATCACGGACGATAATGGCATCACTGGAGTGATTTAACATATCCATCAAACGTTGATTTTCGGCTTCTGCTTGTTTGCGATCGTGAATATCGGTGCAAGTACCAATCCATTCTCGAACGCTGCCATCTTCTTCTAAGACGGGGGCACCACAGACAAAAAAGTGTCGGTAGCTGCCGTCTTTGCCACGAAATCGGTATTCGGTTTGAAAGAGACTCTTATTTGCCACAGCAGTACTCCAGGCTAAGGCTGTGCGGTTACGGTCATCGGGGTGAATCGGATCGAGCCAGCCTAAACCCTCAACTTCTTCTGCACTCTGACCTGTGTACGCTAACAAGGTAGGCATTTCATGGCTTACCGCCAGTCCTTCAGGGGTAGCCACCCAGACAATTTGTGAGCTAGCTGTCACCAGAGAGCGAAACCGTTGTTCATTTTGTTGGAGAGTTTGTTCTCCTAGTTTGCGATCGTGAATATCGGTGCAGGTGCCAACCCACTCTCGAACATCGCCGTCTGCTTCTAAGACTGGGGCACCACAGACAGAAAAGTGGCGATAGCTGCCATCTTTGCCACGAATTCGGTATTCTGTTTCATAAATGCTGCACGTGGCCACGGCTGTATACCAGACTTGGGCTGTGCGATCGCGATCGTCAGGATGAACGGCATCAATCCAACCTCCATTTGCCGCTTCCGCTAGACTTTGACCTGTATAGGCTATCCAGCTTGCCAATTCAATACAAATTCCTTCTGGTGTACTTACCCAAACAATTTGTGTCGTAGCAGTTACTAGAGAGCGATATCGAGCTTCACTCTGTTTCAGGATTTGTTCAGTATGTTGGCGTTCCTGCTGGGCAAGTCGAAGATCGCTGATATCCTCCACACTAGACCAAATCATTCGTTCGCCATCTTTCTCAATTATCAGCCCGGAGATTCTGACCGGGACTAGATGCCCATCTTTGTGAATTAACTCTTTCTCGTAAGGCCCATAGCGACCAGTTTGTTCTAGGTTTTCTAGGGTAGCTTGGTCAGAGGCAGCATAGCTTTCAGAAGTAATTTGCCAATAGCTGAGATTTAAGATTTCTGAAACAGTGCGCCCCAAAATTTCAGCATAAGCATGGTTGATATTAATTAGCGTCCCATCTGTTCGGCATAATGCTAGGGCAACAGGACATTTTTCAAATAGCTGACTATTGTATTCATCAAGTTGCTTAAACATGGTTAAGGTTTCTCTAGTAGCGTATTTTAGGTAGGGTTAGAATAATAGAACCAAGACAACAAAGTGGCGTAAAGCTTTAATGAAATTGGGTGGCGTTGGAACATCTGATAAATTTCATCGGGTGATGCAGTTTCCACACTTGGATTGTGCTGTGAAAGTCGCTGGATCAAGTGAGTATGACGGGTCAGTAAATCCGTCGGTTTGAGCATGGGAATTGTTGATGGAATGAAGCCATCGGCATCGGGTATATGGGGTAATATCGTTGCGGCAGTTGGCGAGGCAGAGGTGTAATTCTCTTCTTCGGTAGGGGCTACCACTGCACAATTTAAGGGAATCTGAATCCAGAATTCTGTGCCTTCACCTGGTTGAGAACGACACTTGAGTATTCCTCCATGTTTGTCTACAACAATTTGATAGCTGATTGCCATACCTAATCCGGTTCCCTTACCAATATCTTTTGTGGTGAAAAAGGGATCGTAAATGCGGTGAATAACCTCCTCCTTCATGCCTGGGCCATTGTCGGCAATTAGAATCACAGCCCACTGGCGATCGATAACTTTGGTACGAATAGTGATTTGGGGGGTGGCGAGTGGAGAGTGAGGAGATGGTGGCACAAGAAGATGGGGTGCATTATTCATTGTCTCCTCCAAAGCATCAATGGCATTTGCCAAGATGTTCATAAACACCTGATTCAACTGTCCGGGATAGCATTCAATCAGGGGAAGTTTTGCATAGTCTTTGACGATTTCAATTGCCGGACGGTGAATATCTGCTTTCAGGCGATGATGAAGAATCATTAGGGTTCCGTCGATACCATCATGGATATTGACGGCTTTCATTTCGGCTTCGTCGTGGCGGGAGAAGTTTTTTAGGGATTGGACAATTTCGACGATGCGACCGGTGCCCAGTTTCATCGAATCTAGCAGTTTGGGGAGATCCTGCATGATAAATTCCAGGTCTATATTGTCTAACTCTAATTCCAACTCTGGAGGGACAATAGGTAGGAATTTCTGATAGTTTTCCAAAAGGTGTAATAAGTTTTGGGCGTATTCGGCAACATACCTTAAATTGCCGCAAATAAAGTTAACCGGGTTATTGATTTCGTGGGCAACTCCGGCAATAAGTTGTCCGAGACTGGACATTTTTTCGCTTTGGATTAACTGAGTTTGGGCCAATTGCAGCTCATGAAGAGCTTTTTGAAGCTTTTTTGTCTGGGTTTGTGCCTGAACTGCTGCTTTAGTGCTTTGCTCGTAAAGCAAAGCTTTGTCAATGGCGATCGCTGTTTGAGAGGCAAAGATACTTACAAGTTTCAGGTGTTCGGCTTTGTATGATTCGGTTTTGGATGTGCCAATTGCGATCGCTCCCAGTACCCGCTCTTTGGCTCTTAACGGTACACAAATCATGGCGCTAACGTTTTTTTTCGCCTCTAATCGAGGATCGGTTTGCACATCATTGATCAGTTCTGCCCGGTTTGATTGCACAATGTTGCCAATAATTCCCTTACCTGGTTCCGGGTGGCTATCGTTAAAAAACTCTCCAAATTCGGCAATGATTTCAAATGCAGCTGCATCTTGACTCAAAAGCAGAATCATCCCCGCAGACGATTCAATTAATCGACTTAATTCTTGAAGCACGAGTTGAGCAATCTGTCGCGTATCCAAACTTGTTGCGAGTTGAGTTGAGATATCGTCAAACAAATCAATTTCTTGGTATCGCTCTAGCAATTCTATGGCCAGTACTTTCTTCTCAGCTTCTTGCTTGACCAACAATGAGAGCAAACTTGCAACTAGAGTTGCCTGTTCTGGTCCCACAACCCAACCGATGATTTCTCCTGACATCTCGATTGGATATCGGTTTTCGTTAGTTTGCTTCCCAATGCTAAGTAGTTTTGTGCCGTCTACCAGTTCAACATCAATCGCAATATTGAGCTGGTAGACTAAGTTATGCAGGAGAGATGGCAATTCTTTTTTGTTAAGAATCTTTCTGAGGCTAACTGGGGACATAAAACACCTCATAAGCAGCAAGTTGCAAATTAACCCCATTTAAGCAAATTGGATGATTAATTTTATCAATGAAGACAGGAAATACAGGGCAAGAAGTGAGACAGGGCAGTCTTGGGGGTTTTCCCCATGAGCGACTGCGTTCGCGTAACGTCTCCGTTCGCAAAGAGTGCCCGAAGGGCTTAGGAGATACCCGAAAGGTAGAAGGAAAAAAGCCCTCTCTGGAAAAGAGAGAAATTATCATAAAAATCTAGAGATATAATAATTTACTAATTAAGAATAGTTTTCCCAAAAATATTGGCGATATAACAGTGAAGTTGAACATTAGCAAATACCTTTATACTTCGTTACAAAGGTATACTTCTGTTTGTATAACTCGCTTATTTTAGGGCTTACACAAAGGCACAGACAGTAGGGGCAATTAATATATTTTTCTGAAAAGATAAATAGCGTACCAAAAGAAGCTGCGATCGCAACTTCTTTTGGTACGTTTAAAAAGTATTGAGATAAGTAGTAGCTTCAGTTAGATCCGAGAGTAGCGAAAACGAAGTCTGAGTAACCGAAGCCAGCGTAACCACATTTGTGCAGGTTGTTCAAAGAATGTAAAAATATCACCGAAACCTAAATTAGTTTTGTGATGATGTAACCAGTGTCTCTCAGGAGTAGTAACAAATAAAATTTTGCATAAAATATTTATAGGTTTTGGAGTTTGCCAACCAAGTACACTTATGTGTCTCCACCATACATGAAACTGACCAAGCAGTAATCCCGAAATAACGCCAATGGGAGAGAAAGGCCACAAGACTACTGCTATGAGTACATAAGGCAAAGCTCCTAAGATACCATCTAAAAGAACTTGAGGATTAAAAGTCAAAATAGCGTAGTGGCGGAAATCTTTTTTCCAGGAGTGGTGCGTTTTTAAATGAAGGCTACCAAAAACATGCTCGGGTACGTGGTAAATAAATGTAGATAGAAAATCACCAAAAAACAGTAATAACCAAGCAACAGCAATAGCCTCAAGCATTTGTACTCCTCAAGAATAGTTAAGAAAACTCCACAGAAAATATGCAAATGTCATCCTGCTGGCGTAGACACATGGTTTCCTCCATGCAAGCAGCATTTGTGCTTATCATGGGTCTACGCTGAGAGTGAATTTGGCTCAGAGTATATGTAATTGGATCAGTTGCAGTTTCATGAATTTCCAATCCTTAAATGCAGTAAACAGCAACCCCTAAGAACCTCCAGCTACCTCCAGCTTGACTTCTAGCTCTGGGTTAATGGCAACAATACATCTAAAACCCTATGGGAATACAGTACTTTGCCATAGTTACTACACAATCTTCTTACTAAGGCATACAGCGTAGGCAAAGATTGAGTTAAAGTTAGTACAAATTTAGGTTAAGGCTATTTTCGAAATTGTTAATTCCAAATTGATCGCAATTAAGTCTCAATGTTGAATTTAATTAGAACCACAGAATTATTTTATAATCTAATAAAAGAAAGAATTTAATGAGTAATTTATCTATAAAAGTTGCTGAAATACCTCAAGATTTTCCTAAAATTCAAGCAATGAGATGAGTAGTTTTTCAGAAATCAAATATGAGTCCTATAGCTAAAAAATATTACATAATTTGTGATTCACGCCCAAGAATATATGAAATATTTATACAAAAAACTGGATTTTGTGGAGGAGGGGGAAATATTTGAAGAAGCAAGCATTCGCCATGTGACAATGAGAAGGAAAATCTCATATTTTAAATAATCTGCTTATTTTAATAAGTGGTATTCACAGCAATACTGTTCGGATAAGGTTTTTTGGTGATACGCCCTAGATCACAAAGACGCGATTTATCGCGTTTCTTGTCTTAACCGAACCGTACAGCACTTCCGGCAGCTATGAGGTACATCCTAAAAGCTGAAAGCGATGATAGGAGAGGGACAAGGAGAAAACTATATTGCATAATAGCCGGAAGCGCTGTATTGGTAGTCACAGCAGTTTACAATGATTTTAAATACGAAATTACCTAACCAATAAACAAGAATATTTATAGTAAAATTAGCTCAAATATCGCATCAGTAATGACTCTAGCTGGACTGTGCGGATTGGCTTAACTAGGTAGTCATTAGCATTACCTGTTAACTTGTTAATTTCTTTTTCTATAGGTTCACTTAAGGTCATTATTACAATTGGTGTATCTTTCCAAGAAGGCTTTTGTCTAAGGAGATTTAGCAAGTTTAAGATCCTAGTTTTTTTAGTTAGCTGGAAATCAAAAAAAACTAAATCTGGTTGCAGACTTTGCACCTGTTTCAAAAAATCATTTTCATTATCTATCCACTTGACTTTATAGCCAATTGACTGAAGATATTCTTGCAAAACTGTTGCAGTTTTTTCCTCTTCTTCTATAAGTAAAATAGTTCTATTCTTGGGAATGTCTGGGTATGAGGATAAAGTAAATTCTTCTCCCTCATCTCCCTGAGCTTCCTCACTTTGTTCATTCTCGACTGCTTTCGAAAGTACTGGATTTGGTAGAAACAAAGTGAACTGACTGCCTTCTCCTAACGTTGATGTAACAGTTACATCTCCACCATGCAAACGCGCTAATTTACGTGTTAAAGCTAAACCTAAACCAGTGCCTTCATACTGCCGATTTAGTTGGCTATCAAGCTGTTTAAATGGTTCAAATAGAAATTGAAACTGATTTGGGTCTATACCAATTCCAGTATCTGAAACTGTAAAGGTTATTCCTTGAGGTACTTTTTTCACTACCAGCGATACATCACCTGCTGGGGTAAATTTAATGGCATTGGTGAGCAGATTGAGTAGCATTTGCTTGATGCGCCGCTCATCAGCAATACAAATATCCTCTTGTAGGTCAATTTTGTAGGTGAGTTTTAACCCCTTTTCTGAGGCGCGATCGCGCACTGTCCAGATGGCATAATTACATAAATCTGATACTAGTAAAGGTGACAGTATCAGTTCTTCTTTGCCTGCTTCTACCTTCGATAAATCAAGAATATCGTTAATCAGCGTCAGCAAATGCTCACCACTACTATATATACAACTTACATATTCGTTCTGCTTTTCATTGAGAGAGCCAACTACTTCTTGTTGCAGCAACTGCGACAAGCCCATAATCGCATTAAGAGGTGTTCGCAACTCGTGGCTCATAGTTGCTAAAAATTCGCTTTTTGCCCGACTAGCAGCTTCTGCTGCTTCTTGAGAGGCACGTAGTTTCAATTCTGTTTCCTTGCGTTCAGTAATATCCTCAATCATCGCTAGAAAAAACTCAGGTTCACCATTGCTGTCTGGTATAACAGAAACAGAGATATGAGTCCAAATTAGACTACCATCTTTATGTAAGCAGCGTCTTTCCATCTCAATGCGATGTTTATCGACAGCCTGTTCCTCAAGTTTGGAGACTTGGAAGCCGAACCTTGAAGTTTTCACGGAGTTTTTGCTAATTTCTGACACCAGTTGTTTGTATAGTTTTAAATCCCCCTTTTGCATAGAAATGTAATCTGTAAAGCGCTTGGCGTAGAGTTCTTCTCGGCTGTATCCTAAAATCTCGCACAGTACCGGATTAGTATCGACTATCTGCGCTTTCATATCTATAAGTCCAATACCAATAGAAGAACGTTCAAAAATTGCCCGAAATTTCGCCTCACTCTGTCGCAGTGCTTCCTGTACCATGTTTCGCTCGCTTGCTTCTATAGCCAAAGTCACGAAATCTGCAATCGAGCCAGCAAAAGTTTCTTCTTCTAAAGTCCATTGGCGAAGTTCACCTATGTGTTCGTGACAAACTACGCCTACCAAACGACCTTCTAGCCAAATGGGTGCATCCAACAGGGATGTGATGCCTAAAACACAAAGATAAGGCTGGGATAATTCTTGGGTTCTTGTATCGTTTCTGGCATCATTTGCAGCAATGGTACGTTCTTCTTCTAAAGCCTGGAAATAAGCTGGATAATTTTCTTGTGAAAGCGAGTTACCAAAGCTATGCTCCTTAGTGTTTACATCATACAAATCGATACATTCAATTTTTGAGCGTTCTTCATTGTATAACCACACGCCAACTCGCTTGACTAAGAGTGTCTGAGCAGCAGTTTCTGTGATTTCTCTCAATACTGCATTAAGATTGCCTTGTTGAAATGTCTTGCTTCTTGCCAGTTGAACTAATGTCTGACTTTGTTTTCGACGACTATTTTCTCTGATTTGTAAAGCCTCTTGGGACTGATTTTGCTCTGTAATATCTCTAGCTGACACCACCTGCATTACTTGACCTCAAGAAGAAATAATTTTGCCTTCCAGTTCTACGCAAAAAGTAGAACCGTCTTTGTATAACTACAATTACTTGGTATGGTTTTTCATAACCGGAAAGTATATTTTTTATAATCCAATTTTTCTAATTCTAGATAGCGAGTTCCAAAATAGATATTGCTAATCAATTTTCTTACTTCATATCAGTAATTTTTGCCAGGGGATAATTAGCATTTATAGTAATTTTACTAGCAAGTAATTTCACTCAAATATTAAGTAATATAGTGTTTTGATTTGTGAAGTAGGAAGTGGTGTAGTTTAATTACTTGAAAGGGGCTTGAAGTCAATTTGCTGGTTAGTGTTAATATTAATTCATTTTTTTTGGAACTGTACAAAATCAAGCTTGCTGAGGCAATAGGGCATAAGCTCTAAGTTCTGGAGCAACTTCACAGATAATCGATATGATTACCAAAATACAGTTGATTCCCCTAGAGAAAGATACTTAATGACTAAAATTTTGAGAATATTAAGGTAATGCCAGCTTTTATGGAGGTGGAGTGATGACGGATAGTAATGTGAGAATTGTTTCTCTGATTCCCAGTGGAACAGAGATTTTAGCGGCACTAGGATTGGTTGATGCTATTGTAGGGCGATCGCACGAATGCGATTATCCTCCAGAAATCCTCAATCGCCCCGTTTGTACCCAAGCACGCTTAGACTCCAATGCCTCCAGCAGCCAAATTAACGATGAGGTGAATAATTTATTACAATCTGCTCTCAGTATTTATGAAATCAAAACTGATGTTTTAGAGCGGTTGCAGCCTACTCACATTCTCACTCAAGACCAGTGTGATGTTTGTGCTGTCAGCTTACACGAAGTTGAAAAGGCAGTCGCCACACTCATTGACAGTAAACCGCAGATTATTTCTTTACAACCCAATATTCTCCAAGATATTTGGGCTGATATTGAGCGAGTCGGTAATGCCTTCGAGGTAGACTCGGTAAAAGTCTTAGAAAATTTAGAAGCTCGCGTCAAAATTTGTCAGCAAAGAGTCCAAGGACTTTCTTTAAATGAACAGCCTACTGTTGCCTGTATCGAGTGGATTGATCCTTTAATGGTTGCCGCCAATTGGATTCCTGAATTAGTTAACTTGGCAGGAGGACAGTCTCTATTTTGTTATACAGGTCAGCCTTCTCCTATCTTGCCGTGGGAAACACTATTAACAACTGATCCAGATGTCATTGTTTTTATGCCTTGTGGCTTTGATTTAAATCGCACTCGTGAAGAAGCCAAATTGTTAACTAAACGTCCAGAGTGGGAAAAACTACACGCTACGCAAGCTGGTAGGGTCTACATCACTGATGGCAATTCTTACTTTAATCGTCCAGGGCCACGACTGGTAGATTCTCTCGAAATTTTGGCTGAAATTTTGCATCCCGAAATTTTCCAATACGGCTACAAAGGAACGGCTTGGGAACTTTTGTAAAGAAGAATTCAGGAGTCAGAATTTAGGAGTCAGTATGAATTAGAGTCTGGTGGCGTTTTAACTCCATCCTTCATAGGTAGAGTCCTCTGAATTCTCGCTTCTGAGTCCTTTCTCATGGTGTTTCTTCCGAATCCGTCGATGGTTCATTGTTAAATAACAGCAGGCGTGCGGCAAGAATGGCAAATCCGATCGCAGCGATCGCTTTTAACAAACGTGTAGGTAATAATTCTGCTACTGCTCCCCCTGCTAATGCCCCCAACAGGCTAGTCAACAGCAATGCGCCTGCTGCACCAAAAAATACTGCACGTGGAGAATTAGAACGCCCTGAAAGTGCGATCGCTGCTAGCTGACTTTTGTCACCCAATTCTGATAAAAAAATGGTAATAAAGCTCAGTCCTAAAAGATGCCAATCCATATTATTAAGGGGGAATGGGGAATGGGGAATGGGAGTTTCTCTAATGACAAATGACCAATGACTAATGACCAATGACTAATGACCAATAAATACATCCCAAAACAGCATTAGGGAAATTACCAACAACATCACACCTGCTGATTTTTCTACAGTTTTTGGGCTGAGTCGGCTAGCAATCCAACTACCTAAAAGTACGCCTAATAAGCTGGTGGTTATCAGCGCTGCTGCCGATCCGAGAAATACCACCCAAGGCGAATGAGATTCTGCACTCATTAACAGAGTGGATAGCTGAGTCTTATCTCCAATTTCGGCGAGAAAAATGGTTACAAAAGTCGTGCCAAAAACTACTAACACTGATTGCTGCTTTTGAGGACTATCGGCAACTACAGGCTGAACTCGCTGGGCGATCGCAGGAGTCAAGTTAAAATCAGTGCTATCTTTCAGTTCTAGCTCGATTTCAGTCTGAGCTATGCCAGAAATCTCCAAAGGTGCAGAGTCAAGTTTCACAAGCAGTAGTTTTGGTTGCTAGGTTATTTTCATATTTCTATCATATTCTCAGATTGTTGTAATAAATTGCAACTACATAAATGGAGATAAAAAATTTTTTGTATCCTCCTTACAGTCCAATAGCTTGATCGAAGCGTAGTATTTCTAAGCTGCGATCGCCGTATACTCCTTCTATTTGCTGGCGACAGCAGTCTATAGCAAAATCGTTGACTTCTTCAGGTTCAACCCCATACATATCTTGAAAAACCTCTGATTCCACGCGGCAGAAACGAGGACGATCTGAGTAGATGCGACATTCGCGCATGGTATGGTCAAAATTAACGCACCATCCGCCTTCACCTACCATGCTGAGGTAGAGTTCTAGTTCTGGTGGAGAGAGATACTCATCCAAATCGGGACGATCTGCTGGATCAAGATTACAGCAGGCTCCACATTGTTTTACACATTGCCAAGTTGCCATTTTGAATTGGGGAGTGGGGAATGGGGAATGGGGAATGGGGAATGGGGAGCAGGGGACAAGGAGACAAGAGGTGAGAAATTAAAACAAGTTTTTCCCCTTGTCCCCAATTCTCCTTGTCCCCAAGTCCTCTTCCCAATTCCCAATTCCCAATTCCCAATTCCCATATTTTACGTTTTTATGTCTTTTCTTATAATTTTGTTAAGTAAATTAAATCCAATAGGCCATAGACAGATATGATCGATTGCGGGTTTTGTAATTAAGTTATTGAATTTTTTAAGACAATTGGGAGGAGAAAGGGAAAAATGTTTGACGCTGTATCTGACTTGTTTAACGCTTTTACCAGTATCAATTGGGAAGTTATTTTCCAATTGCTGTCCGTAGCGCTAATTGTGATTGCTGGCCCAGTAGTAATCTTTTTGTTGGCATTTCGCAACGGCAACCTATAAGATTTCTGAGTGCTGATTAAGAGTTAGGGGTGAGGAGCGATGCCCTGAGCCTGCCGTTGGCGTAGCCTCTCGCAGAGAAGGGTTAGGAGTGAGTAATTAAATTTTATTCTCAACTCATAACTCATAACTCATAAATCAGCACTCACAGTATCACAGTCAGAAGCAATAAGTTAATTAAGAACTCCTAACTTTTAACTGATAACGCTTGAAGTGCAGCCTGAATAATACTGTCATACTGTGGCTGAGAAATATCAACTTCTTTAGCGTTTTGACGATTAGTACCAAGTAAACCGATTATATGTCCTGGCTGCATGACTAACACCTTGCCTTCAGGGTTTTTAATTCTTAATTCTGCTTCAATGCCGTTTTTATAGAAACCACAAGTATAGTGTCGCTGATTGTACTCAAAGGTGGTATTTGACGAAATAGATGGCGAAGCAAAAAATTGTTGAATCTGAATTGGCAATCTAACACCGATTAACTCTAGCTCGATGGTGGTGTTGCCGTTAAAATAATTTTCTCGCAGTTTGTAAGCTACATCCACTCGCGGTGGTAAGCGGAAGTAGTCGCCCCAACGCCAAGCGATCGCTTTAATTCTGTAATCCTGATTATCAATAGTTTGGGCAATTGTCAGTTTGATGTGACCCTTACCAACGATTTTTTGCTCAACCACTTGAACATTAGCTGTCCAAAAAACTGGATCGGGGTTGTCCATGCCGCAGGGATGTAGAGCATTAAGCTGTTGGTAAAGCTGCTGATTGATCTGATCAAGGTTAACTTCGGCATCAATTTTGAGCAGAGGCTTGAGATGCTGGGGTTCAAGACACTGGTTAGCAAACTCAATCAAACGCGATCGCAACACCTGTAAATTCTCTGCTGGTAGAGAAAATCCCCCGGCGGCTTTGTGTCCACCATATTTCCCTAGTAAATCGTGACAATATTCTAAAGCTTCAAACACATTAAACTCTGGAATTGAGCGTGCAGAACCGCGTATATGTTCCCCATCCTCATAAGTACCGATAAATACAGGAACACCGTAGCGTTCTACCAAGCGGGAAGCGACAATCCCAATAACGCCGTGATGCCAATTGGGTTGAACAACAATTAATACACGGTCTTGTTGTAGAGATGTAACAAATTCTGATTCTACATAAGCGATCGCTTCTTGTTCAATTTGCTGACACATTTCCTGGCGAGAAGCGTTGATTTGTTCGCACTGCATTGCTCTTTCCAGCGCTACTCCCATATCATCTGTAGTCAGCAATTCAATCACAGTCTGGGGATTACCAATCCGACCAATAGCATTAATTCGTGGCCCTAAGCGAAACCCAATATCTTCGGGTTTGAGGGATTTGGGACTGGGGACTGGGGATGGAAGCTTTTCCTTATCTCCCCCTGCTCCCCCTACTCCCTCTCCCCTCGCCTGTACGCCACCTACCTGAATCAACGCCTGTACCCCAGCTAAGTTGGATTTGGGTAAATGCTGTAAACCACGTTTCACCCAACGGCGATTTACGCCAGTTAAGGGAGCTAAATCTGCGATCGTTCCCAGTGTAAACAGTGCTAGCATCGGCTGGATCAATCCCTTCGTCTCGCCTAGCTGTTGTGCTAAAGACACTGCCAAAATATAGGCAACACCAACACCAGCAACACCCCGATAAGGTGAAGATTCGGCTATTAGTTTGGGATTGAGGATAGCATTAGCTGGCGGTAATTTTTGGGGGATATCGTGGTGATCGGTGATAATCACTGCAAGACCAAGTTCTCTAGCTCTAGCAACTGGCTCAAACGCAGATATACCATTATCTACAGTGAGAATTAATCCCACGCCTTCGCTGTGAAATTCTTCAACTATGCGTTTATTAATACCGTAGCCTTCGTGCATCCGGCTGGGAATAGCATAATCTACCTGTGCGCCTAAAGTGCGGAGACTACGCAAAAGTAGAGCCGTGCTGGTCATTCCATCAGCATCGTAGTCACCACAAATAGCAATTTTTGTTTGAGAAGCGATCGCATTTTGCAACAACTCCAAACTAATTGCCAAATCGGGGAAATCTTCTAACGGCGAAGGTAAGATTAAAGACTCTGGCTCTAAAAATGCTTGTGCTTGTTCTGGTGTTTCCATACCCCGATTAATCAACAACTGGCCGATAATGGGTGAAACATTCATCAAAACCGCCAGTTTTTGGGCAAATTCTGGTTTTTGTGGATAAATTTGCCAGCGCTGATTAGGTAAGCGCCTGGTAGGTTTTGAGAATTCAGATACAGGTCGGTCTAGCACAATACAAGTTAGAATTTACTTAGTTATGAGTGTTGAATTGAAAGTTGTTTCTTAACTCATAACTAATAACATTAATTTGCTATCTAAAACACGTTTATTCTACCATCATCCATAATATACAAAGAGCGATCGCCCGGAGAGCGCCAAGTCGGACGGAGTTCTAGCCGCAATGTGCCAAAGTTAGGTTTCGAGACAATTGCTTGTAGTGATAAACCTTTTTCGCTCCAAAATATCAGAGATGTATTTGGCTCTGTACCCTCTATTTGCTCTAAACTTAGTTTCTGCCCTGGACTCAAGGTCATTGCATCAGTCCCAGAAGGTTTTTGGATTTTAATTATGTTAGGCGTACTATTTATCACTTCAACTCGGATGTGTTGCCCAGGTGTAAACTGAATTGGATGCGACCCACACTTAGAGGCACAAGTTTTAGCTAAGGTAACACTGGGATTATTGATTGATGCTACTAAAACGGTAGCTGCAACTAAAGCAAATGACAGAGGCTTAAACATAATACACAGTATAATTACTAATCTCAAATATTACTTCAATTTTGGACTATTAAGCCTCAGCATATTTTCCAGAATTAAGCTAATGCAAAGCAACATCAGCCCATCATTTAATCGTGATTTAGCCAGTCGTCGAGTTGTTGTTGAGTCACCACTTGCGATCGCTTCGCTATGCTAGTTGGACTGTTGTAAGCCATAATCAAGACAGAATTAGGAATCAGGAACACAGAAGTGAATCATGCACATCCTATCCCTTCATTATCCCGATGACTTACTTATTACCTCCGGTAAATCACCCCAAGCCTTAGAAGCAGAACTCACATTTTTGCTCGCAGTCAAACTATTTGAGCTACGCAGACTATCGCTTGGTAAAGCCGCCGCCTTTTGCAGCATGAACAAACCGCAGTTCATGTACGAACTAGGACGTTTGCAAATCCCTGTTATCAACTTAGATGATGACCAAATCGCCGACGAATTGCGCGATGATTAACCCTGTGATTGTTGCCGATAGCAGTCCCCTCATCTCTTTATCAATTATCGAGCAACTGGAAATTCTTCCTCAACTGTATCAGCGAATATTAATTCCCACAGCCGTATGGGATGAAGTAACAATCCAAGGTGTAGGTTTACCTGGCGCACAAGCCGTCAGTCAGTTAACTTGGTTGGAAATTCAAACTCCTGAAGCCCTGATATTAGAACCATTATCAATCCTAGTTGACCGTGGAGAGGCTGAAGCTATTGCCTTGGCTCAGTCCACTCCAGATAGTACGGTACTTTTGGATGATGCTCAAGCACGAAGGGTTGCAGAACGCTTAGGAATTCGCCGGATAGGTACTCTTGGCATTTTGCGTAAGGCGAAAAAAGCAGGCTTGATTGTGGAAGTTAAAGTATATATTGAGCAGTTACGCACCAATGGAATTTATATCCGACCTAGCCTCATTGATGCAGTGCTAAGGGATGTCGGAGAAATAGACTAATCGCGGGTTCAGATAAAACTCAAGCAAAATTTTTTGAGTGTTATGCAGCATAGGGTGACTCTCCTACACATCATAGATTGAGTCTGTAGTGCGATCGCTATTTTAGTGAGTCTGATATCACAAAACAAAACCCTGTACAAAGTTTTACCTGATTGTACAAGGTTGTCTATTATCCTAAATAATTAGGATAAGCTTTTTAACCGAAACGTCCACTGATATAGTCTTCAGCTTCTTTAGTTTGAGGAGAACTGAACATTTGGGCTGTCGGATTAAACTCAACTAATTTTCCGCGACGTTTGCCATACTCGTCAATTTCTGTATTGAAGAAAGCTGTGAAATCTGCCACTCTGGAAGCTTGCTGCATATTGTGTGTCACCATGATGATGGTGTATTGCTGCTTCAGTTCTAAGCAGAGTTCTTCCACTTGGCGGCTAGAAATTGGGTCGAGAGCAGAACATGGTTCATCCATCAATAATACATCTGGCTTCATGGCGATCGCACGGGCTATGCAAAGTCGTTGCTGTTGTCCGCCAGATAATGCAGTACCCTTCTCTTTGAGTTTATCTTTGACTTCATCCCAGATAGCAGCACGTCTGAGGGAATCTTCCACCAATTCATCAATGTTACCTTTGTAACCGTTAGAACGCGGCCCAAAAGAAATATTTTCGTATATTGACTTGGGGAAAGGATTCGGTCTTTGAAAAACCATTCCGACTTGGCGGCGTAATTTGACAGAATTTATCTTAGGATCGTAAATATTGCGATCGCGGTAATTCAGTCTACCCTCAACCTTAGCACCAGGGATTAAATCATTCATCCGGTTGAAGCAACGCAATAAGGTGCTTTTACCACATCCTGAAGGGCCAATAAAAGCAATAATTTGTTTTTCAGGAATCTTCAGATAGACATCTAAAAGTGCCAGAAATCCGCCATAAAAAACCTTCACACCTTCAACATTGAATACGCTCTTTTCATAGTCAAGGGTGGCGCTATCTGATTGACTTCTACTATTATTGCTACAAGTCATTTTTCGGTTCTCCTAATATTCGTGAATGTATCCAATTAGATATTTAATTACCTAACGTATTGAAAAGCGTTGTCTAATATAAATTGCTACACCATTTAAAACTAAAATCAAGCCTAACAACGCGATAATTGTCGCTGCTGCTGCATCAGCAAAACCCGGTTCAGGACGAGTGATATAACTGTAAATTTGAATGGGTAATGCCATAAATCTCTGAAACAAACCAGGGTCAAAAGTGAGAAAACCCACAGCACCGACAACAATTAGAGAGGCTGCATCACCAATAGCGCGGGATACTGAGATAATCACCCCTGTCAAAATACCGGGAATAGCATAAGGTAAAACATGACTGCTGATAGTGCGCCATTTTGTAACACCTAATCCATAAGAAGCATTTCTCAGGGAATCTGGGACAGCGCGAATTGCTTCTCTAGAGGTGACAATAATTACTGGTAAAGACAACAAAGATAAAGTCAATGCACCAGAAATCAAAGCGGGGCCAAACCTAAGCAAATAATTGAAAACTCCTAAACCCAGCAATCCATAGACAATAGAAGGTACACCCGCCAGATTACTGATATTAATCTCAATAATCGCTGTCCACCAAGCTTTCGGTGCATACTCTTCTAGATATAAAGCTGCTCCTACACCAATTGGTACAGTAACCAAAATTACAATAGTTCCTAAAAGGACACTGCTGATAATTGCAGGACGAATACCACCTTGGTCAGGAAAACGAGAAGGAGTTTCTGTGAGAAAACCTGGTGTTAAAAATCTGCCTAATCCATCTCGAAAAATGTCAAAAAGTAGCAATGCTAGGATAAATAAACCAATTAATAATCCTAACAAAAAAAGTACTTCAAATACTTTTCCTAATATCTCCCTACTCTCAACATTATCGGTAAATTCTGCCGTCGAATCTAGAGAATCATCTTGTTGGTAACTTGTAGCCATACTTAGTTAATCGTATTTTTCTTTAAAGCGATTTGCAATCCAGTAACTAACAATATTCAAAGCTAGGGTAATTACAAACAGAACAGCACCTACAGCATATAACGTCTTAAAATTGAGACTACCACGTGGGCTATCTCCACCAGAAATTTGTGCCATGTAAGCTGTCATTGTTTCTATTGATTCCGCAAAATTAACAGTCAGCTTTGGCTGTAGTCCGGCAGCGATTAGGACAGTCATTGTTTCACCCACAGCGCGAGAAATACCCAATATAATTGAAGCGATGATTCCAGAAAGCGCGGCTGGTAGAACTACTTTAAAAATGGTTTCTAGTTTAGTAATACCTAAAGCATAAGATCCTTCCCGCAAAGAGCGCGGAACTGCTTTAATAGCATCTAAGCTGATAGAACCAACAGTAGGAGTAATCATTACGCCCATCATTAACCCTGCACTCAAAGCATTGAATATTTCCAGAGGGATAATATACCGCAACAATGGTGTGACAAACAACAGCGCAAAGTAACCATAGACGACTGTTGGTATTCCTGCCAAAAGTTCTACTGCTGGACGTAAAACTGCTGCTACTTTGGGTTGAGCATATTCACTTAAATAAATCGCCGAAGATAAACCCAAAGGAATAGCAACTGCCATTGCAATAGCTGTAGTCAAAAAAGTGCCATTAATCAAGGGCCAAACACCAAAATGTCTATCTGCAAATAGAGGTGTCCATTTAGTATCAAGAAAAAATTCCGCAAAGGAAACTTCTTGGAAAAAACCAAATGTCTCTTGAAAGATAATTACGACAATACCAAAGGTAGTCAAAACAGAAACTAAGGCACAAGCAAATAAAATTACTGCAACAATCTTTTCTGAGATATCTTCAGATGGATTTTTATCCAGTGACTGTCTAGATAGTAAATAAGGATCGTCTTGAGAATTGAGATTTTGCATAAACAGTTAATTTTTAAACTACACTCAGACTACAATAGTTGAAACTTTATTTAAATAAAGTTTGTAATTGGTTCACCTGGTTTTGCTTTTTTAAACTTTGTCCCTGTTTCACCCGTAGCAAATTTTTGTTTTACCTTGACATAAGCTTCATCTGGTAGTGCCACATAACCAACACTATCTACCCATTTCCAAGAATTTTCTAGATAAAAGTCTACAAATTCTTTGACTGCTGGTTTGGTATCTAAAGACTTTTTGCTGACATAGATAAACAGGGGACGAGATAAAGGTGTGTAGATATTTTTGATGACATTATCTACTGGAACTGGTTTTTCGCACTTTCCAGTAGGACTTTCTACAGCGACCAGATTGAGTTTTTCTTGGTTTTGAATGTAGTAAGATATCCCTACATAACCTAATGCTGAGACATCACCTGATACTCCTTGCACCAAAAGATTTTGATTGTGACTAGGAGTGTAATCTGTACGACCATTCTTAGCTTTTCCAGTCACAGCTTGAGTCATATAATCAAAGGTTCCAGTATCGGAAGCTGGAGCATATAACTTCAGCTTTTGGTTAGGAAATTTGGGATTAACTTGATTCCAAGTTAATATTTTACCGTCTGATTTAGCACCCCAAATCTTACCTAGTTCCTTAACGGTTAGACATTTGACGAAGTTATTTTGACGGTTAGCAATCACAGCGATGCCATCTAAACCTATAGGCAACTCGACGAAATCAATATTCTTACTTTTACATTTTTTGATTTCTTCATCTCGAATGGTACGAGAAGCACCGGCAATATCAATATCACCATTGCAAAATTTACTGAAACCACCACCAGTCCCACTTGAAGCAACGCTAACTTTCGCTTCAGGTTTAACTTTACCGTATTCTTCTGCAACTGCTAAAGAAACAGGGAAACCTACAGCCGCACCATCAATACTCACTTGACTTTTTAATTCCTGTCCGCTATTACAAGCAGTGATACTGCTGGTAATCAGCATTAAAAAGGTGAGTGAAAAGCCATCTTTCAATCGGCTATAAAAACTCATAATTTATCAATTGAGGTAAAGTGATTGAGAATTATTTATATTTGGCTAGCTGCTAGAAAAATATAGATATTATGCTTTGCTAGCAGCTTGAACTTTGTCAAAAATTGCCCCATCGCCAAAAAACTTTTTCTGGATAATATCCCAACCGCCTAAATCTTGAGATGTAAATAAAGTTTCAATTGGCTGATATTGAGATGCTACTTCTTGGGTGACAGTGGGGTTAACAGGACGATATTGTAATTTAGCAAATTCTCGTTGAGCCTCTGTAGAGTAAAGAAAATCAACAAATGCTTGTGCAACTTCCCTTGTACCGTGTTTGTCAACATTTTTATCAACTACAGCTACAGGATTATCAATGGAAATATTGACTTTGGGTACAATATAAGGCAACTTGTTTCCATTTTTACCTGCTAAAATTACCTCATTCTCGTAGTTGATTAAGACATCACCCTGATTTTTTTGAAAAAATAAATCGCTAGCTTCACGGGCATCTTTCGTCAAAATGGGAGTATTTTTATAAACTTTGGTGACGTAATCTAATGCTGTGGCTTCGTCACCTCCGTTTAGAGTTACCGAACCCCAAAAAGCTAAGAATTCCCAGATAGCAATACCAGAAGTTTTTGGGTTTGCCGCAATCACTTTCACGCCATCTTTTGCTAAGTCTGCCCAAGTATTGATACCTTTGGGATTACCTTCACGGGTAACGATCGCAGCAACCGATCTACTAACGATACCACTTCTCGGAGCTTTGGTTTCCCAACCTGATTTAATCAAACCTGCAAGAGCAATTTTGCTGACATCTAAAGGAAGTGCCAAATGTACTATATCTGCTTCTTGGGAACCAGCAATCACAGCAGCCGCTTGAGCTACAGAACCACCATAACTTTGCTCAAATGTGACATTCTGGTTATGTTCTTGCTTCCATTTTTCGACAAATTTGGGGATTATCTGGTCATGAGCCGCTTTAGTGACAGAGAAAGATACAAGTTTCAACTTAACATCATTTTTGCTAGCTGAACTGCTTCCAGAGCAGGAGGCAACTGTTATACTCAAAAAAGCACCTACTAGAAACAGACTCACAAAGCTTTGCACTGTGTGTCTATTTAACCAATTTCTAATTGTGTCTTTATATGAGAGTTGTATGGTCTGTAATGCTTCCAGGACATAAGACTGCATTTTCTCAGTAATCAATTTACTGAAATGTGTCGTTTGTTGCGACTCGCTCATCAGAGTTCACCCCACTAAATCTACGGTAATGCTAAAAAGATACCGTATGATAAATTATAGGGTATATAGAATAATATTTATCATCTGGCTTCGATTTTTTTATAAGTAGCAATAATAGGGTCTAAACTTTGCGTTCTGCCAAACGTCAAAAAGCTGATTTGTTTTCAGCATACATACATTATTTTTGTATAGAATTGCCACAATAATTTATTGCGAAAAATTAGGGGAAAGCTAAAAAAGTTTCTCGTTTTTGTCCATAAAAGACCTCTCCCTGATTTTACTACGCAAAACCTGTGCCTCTGCAAAGCGTAGAGGGAGAGAATTAAAGTTTAAAGAAGTTCGTCACCGTTACGTAACATTAGTTCAGTTGGTGGCTGAGGCAATTATCAAAAATCGATATAATTTAGGGATATTAAAATAGAATGATTATCAAAATATATAGCTAAGAATCCTATTGCCTTTAAGCTAGGAAATGTTGAAATCCAAGAAATTATTATATGAATGCTGAAGAATTTTTAAAGCAAGGATTGAACCACAGTTTGCAAGGCGATTATCAAGGAGCGAACGCAGCTTATACCCAGGCAATCAAGCTCAACCCTAACTTTGCCGAAGCTTACTATAATCGAGGGATTATTTTCAATGGTCAACTCAAAGATTATCGTAGTGCGATCGCAGATTTTAATCGGGTTATAGAAATCAATCCCAATTTTGCCACAGCCTACTATCACCGGGGTAATGCACGTTACTTTTTAGGCGATTATCAAGGAGCGATCGCAGATTATAACCAAGCATTAGAAATCGATCCAAACCTCGCCCAATCTTACCACAGCCGGGGTAATGCTTACTTTGCCTTAGAAAAATACGACAAAGCGATCGCTGACTATATCCAAACAATAGAAACTAGCACCCAGTTAGCTGATAATATCAATATTGATATTGCCAATGCTTATCATAATCGGGGTGTAGTTTGTTTTGAAAAGGGTGATCATCAAGGAGCGATCGCAGATTTTCAACAAGCTTTACAGTGGTATCCCAATTTTGCCGCAGCATACAGCAATCGGGGCAATATTCACCATATCTTAGGAAATTTCAAGGAAGCGATCGCCGATCATGACCGAGCATTACAATTAGATCCGAAGTTGGCGGAGGCTTATCATAATCGAGGTAATGCCTACTACTCTTTAGCAGAGTATCAAAGTGCGATCGCAGATTACAACCGCGCTCTAGAAATCAATCCCAAGTTTGCGGGAGCATATTACAACCGGGGTTTGGTTCTAGCTCATCTCAAAGAATATCACCGAGCAATTGAGGATTTTAATCAAGCGCTAAAGTTCAATCCTGATGATGTACAAGCTTATTGTGAACGGGGTCTTGTCCGTAGTACCCTTGGGGATTATGAGGGTGCGATCGCCGATTATGACCAAGCTTTACAAGAAAATCCGACTTTGGCTTTAGTATATGGCTTTCGGGCCAATGCTCTGCGCCGACTGGGAGATTATCAAGGCGCAATTGAAGATAGCAATCGATTATTACAACTCAATCCTAGTTTAGCTGAAGGATATTGCGATCGCGCAGCGGCTCGTCGTTCTTTAGGAGATCATAAAGGAGCAATTAAAGATTACGATCGGGCATTACAGATTAATGATAAATTAGCCGCAGCTTATTATGGTCGGGGGATTGCCCGTGAAGCTCTGCAAGATTTACAGGGAGCAATTGATGATAATACCCAAGCGATAGAGTTGGTTCCTGAATTTTCGCAAGCGTATTGTAATCGAGGAAATACTCGTCGTCTTTTGGGGGATGAACAAGGAGCGATCGCAGATTATAATCAAGCATTAAAAATTAATCCTGATTTAATTGAAGCATATTACAACCGAGGTTCAACGCATTATGCTTTAGAGGAATATGAAAGTGCGATCGCAGATTACACCCAAGCTTTACAAATAAATCCTCAATCTGCTGCATTTTACAGCGATCGCGCTAATGCTCGCTATGCTCTAGAAGATTATCAAGGAGCAATCGAAGATTACAGTCGGGCGATCGCGATCGACTCCAGCTTTGCTGAAGACTGGTACAATCGGGGTCGTAGCCGTTCTCTATTGGGAGATTTACAAGGAGCGCTTACAGACTTAAACCAAGCTTTACAGCTTCAGCCTCATTGGGCTTCAGCTTACATCCTGCGAGCAGATGTCTACCAAAATCTGGGTGATTCTCAAGGAGCAATTGCAGATTTCCAAAAATCCGCAGATTTGTATTACCAAGAGGGAAATGTTCAGTATTATCAACAAATTATGGAGTTAATTGAACAGCTTCGATGAAGGGATTGGGGATTGATTAGGGACTTCCAAGAAATAAATTATCCAAATAAACGAACCGCAGAGACACAGAGAACACAGAGAGAAGAGGGATAGAGAGAGTTTTTGCGTCAGTTTTGGAACATTTTTTTATTTGGAAGTCCCTTATTAAATATTCTCCCCATTCCCCATTCCCTTATTTATTCAAAACGGAAGCGTTCCATGAAGCGGCGGTCAATGCAATCTTTGTAATGCCATAAGAGTTTGTGAGGTGGTAAAGTGATGATGCCTTTGCTTAAGATCGCTCGTCTGTCTCCTGTACCAATTAGACTTAAATATTGTTTTTGTGGCTGATAGGGTTTGAGCGGCTTACCTAATATAATTCGCTGCAAATTATTAAATAAAGGTTTACCTTGTCTAACAGCAAATACCCCAGCTTTTGGACGCGGATAATTTACCATTGTGGCGATGTCACCAGATGCAAATACCTGCGTGTGCGTTTGAGATTGCAATGTGTCCTCTACCAGAATAAAACCTTGCTCATCAGTTCCTAGTCCCGCAATTTTTAACCATTCGGGTGCTGAAGCTTGTGTTACCCAAAAAATTTTATTACACTCTACTCTCAAACCAGAATCGCACTTAATCTCAAATATTTCTCTAGTTTCTTTGGAGTTTTTAGGTGCGATATTACACACATTTTCTCCAAGATGTAGCTTAATACCCCGTTGGATGAGAATTTGCTGAAGTTGATGCCGTACTGATTGATGATAATTGGGCATCAGTTGGATGTTACGCTGAAATAAATGAATTTCCAGATTTTCAATTGGTTGTTGATTTTGACGGAAAATCTGATGTAAATGAGATTGCATCGCCAACGCCAATTCTACACCGCCAGCACCTCCACCTGCGATCGCAATGCGAATTGGTTCTTGAGGACTTTTACCTATGGCTGTAATTAGTTCATACCAATGTTCCAATAGCTGGGATACTGGTTTAGCTGCGATCGCATATTCTGATGCTCCTGATACAGACACTCTGGCCGGAGTGCTGCCAATATCAATAGACAGCACATCAAAATCTACCGCCAATCCGTTAGCACAGAGAACTTTGTTATTTTCCAAGTCTAGAGCAACTACTCTGTCAATATACAAATTTGCTTGAGCAAAGTTAGCCAATGGTTTCAAATCAATATGACATTCATCATGGGTGTAAAATCCAGCAATGTGTCCTGGTAACATTCCAGAGTAGGCTGTCTTTTGATTTGCAGTAATCAACGTCAAGCGCACTCCGGGTAACGGCTTTATTCCAAACATTTTCAGGGCAATTGCATGGCTGTGACCGCCACCAATCAGCACTAAGTCTTTAACCATAGTATGTTGACAGTAATCATTAATTATTTTCATAGTGTAAAAAATATTTCATCAATTAATAACAGTCAATTAGCAAAAATATGTCTGGGGATACAGGCTTTCCAAGAAGAAATTAACCAAACTCAGCGTAAGTCCCCAAAAGAGCATTTAAGAATAGCAATTGAACAACTAGAAAATAACACAATAGAAAACAGTTTAGCTGTAATTAATGATTTAGAGCGAATTGCCAAAAATCATCCACAGTACCACTGGATAATTATGAACATTCTTACTACTTTTATCCGAAAAAATTCTCTTTATCTACCTCAAGAAGAAGTAACGATTAATCTGTTAGAAAAATTTCGTCTAAATATTCAAGCAGCCCTTACCGTTATCGCTAAAAGAGATATAAATAAAGATCCAGAAAATGAGCAGCTTGATTTGAGTTATATCGATATGAGAGGAGCAAACCTGAATAAAGCGAATCTACAACAGACAAATCTTTATCAAGCTAATCTTGCTGGGGCGAACCTTACAGAAGCTAATCTTGCAGGAGCAATTCTCAGTGCGGCTAACCTCGAAGGTGCTAACTTATATTTAGCTAACCTAGAAGGCGCAATTCTTAGTGCAGCCAACCTAAAAGGAGCTAACTTAAAAGGAGCTAACCTGCATTGTGCAAGCTTATATCTAGCTGATTTACATGGGGCAATTCTCAATGATGCCATACTTGATGGGGCAAACCTTAGAGAAGCTAAATTTTCTGAGTAAAATACCAGTCGTCAAGACGAAAGTTAAAATTAAAAAGTTTATAGGGTAGGATTTTCAGTAATTGTTCTATTTTCGCCCTAATCTACAAATATATTCAATATTATTACTTAGTTAAAGAGGTCTTCTGACACCTATTATAATTTTCTGCTAAATGCTATACTATTTTTTCCAAGCATCTAAGTAATAATTCTAGGTTGTAAGGAAAATCTTTACCATGTCTTCTAAAAAGACAGACACTCTGTTGAATTGGTTGATAACTATAACAGTTATATTTGGCTGCTCATTGATTGTAATTTTCTTTGCTTTATCCAGTATTAAAGAATTGTCAATTCAGGAAAAAATTCAGTATAGAAACCAAGCGTTAACAACTACTGCAATAGTTTTTCTGGCATCGGCGGCAATGTTTAATACCTATTACGCAGCAAAGCGGGCCCAAGCGATGCAGAAAAATGCGATCGCAGCTGAGAAAAACATAGAAATTGGCTTTCAAAATGCCAAACTCAATCAAGATAGATTGATTTCAGAACGCTTTATGGGGGCAATTGCCCAGCTTGGTCATGATAAAATTGAAACCCGAACAGGTGCAATTTATGCTTTAGAAAGAGTTGCCCAGGATTTTCCTAGAGAACACTGGACAATCATGGAAATCCTCACTGCTTTTGTGCGAGAAAATGCACCTATCCAGCAGGTGAAAATGGAGCAACAAAAGCCGGAATATTCACCAGATGCTTACTCAGGTAGGCGGAGAAGTGGGTCGCGTCCGACACAGCAGTTAGAGCAAAACCTCCATGAAGAGTTTCCAATAATCCGTACTGATATTCAAGCAGCCCTAACTGTTATCGGTAGGCGTAATTTACTCGAAGACCCAAAAGATCAGAAACTTGATTTACGTCATATCGACATCAGACGAGCAGACCTGCTAGGAGTTAACCTGCAACAAGCAGATTTACGTGGTTCTGACCTGAGTGGGTCTGACCTGCGTGGAGCAGACTTGAGTGAGGCTGACTTAAACGGCGCTAAACTCATTAGGTCTATTCTCTATGAAACCAAATTACTAAAAGCTAGCCTCTGTGGAGCTAATCTATGTTGGGCTAATCTTAATCGTGCTAATCTCTCAGGGGCTAACCTGCGTTCAGCCAACCTTTCGGGCGCAAGTCTGCGTGTAGCGAATCTCCAAGGAGCAAACCTCTATAAAGCTAACTTGCAACAAGCAACTTTGAAAGTCGCCAATTTATCTGGAGCAAAGCTATTTTTAGCTAACTTGCAAGGTGCAAAACTGGGTAAAGCCAACCTAAATCAAACGGGTTTGATTGGTGCTAACCTTTCAGGGGCTAACCTGAATGGAGCCAACCTTTCAGGGGCTAACTTGAATGCAGCCAAACTCCACCAAACAGAAGTCTATTTTGCCAATCTCTCAGAAGCCAGTTTAACGGAAGCTGACCTGCATCAGGCAAACCTGATTGGAGCCAACCTGCATAGAGCAACCTTTTATCAAGCTAACCTGACTCAGGCAAACCTGATGGGAGCTAATTTTTTAGAAGCTGACCTCAGTGATGTCAAACTGGAAGGGACAATTTTAACAGGGGCTAAAAACTTAGAGTTGCATCAGATTAGAAAGGCACTTGGCGATCGCACTACTCGCCTACCTGATTATATAGAAGCACCGACAGATTGGCGGCAATCAGGTTAAGTTAACGCAGCATCAATTAGTTATTTGGGCGCATTCTACCGTTTTCACTTCAGCTTACTTTTCCAGACTCCAACCCAGTGCTACAGCTACCTCAGCAGCTAATTCTAGCGGATTGAATGGTTTAGCGATCGCACCAATCATTCCCATCTGATTATAACGACGGCGATCTGAAGCCTGGATTTTGGCAGTTAACAAAATTACGGGAATCTTTTTAGTTAGCGGATTAGCTTGTAACTTTTCAAAGGTGGCAATCCCATCCATCTCTGGCATCATTACATCTAGTAAAATCGCATCTGGTTGATAAGTCTCAGCTTTCATTATCCCCTCTTCACCTGAACTCGCTGTTTCAACTTTCCAGCCTGCAACTGTTTCCAAGCAAATCTTGGCAACTTCTTGAATATACTGCTCGTTATCAACTACTAGAATTTGCTTTGTTGCCATCATTGTATCTAGGCATAAATAAATTTAAATGTAGTAAGGACTTTAGTCCTGATAATCCTTGCTCTGAGCGATAAATCGCTCACTACAAACTAAGAGTTTATTTTATATTTAATTATGTCTACCTACTTATCCTTTATATTTACTCCTGACGACCATAAATTACAGGAATATTGGAAGAGTTTGTAAATCAGTATTTGCTAAATTCCTAAACAACGGCAGAGTAACATAAAAAGTGCTACCTTCGCCCAATATACTTTCAGCCCAGATGCGTCCGCCGTGCTGTTGCATAATGCTTCTACAAATTGCTAAACCTAAACCAGTACCATCATGGTTACGCGAATCTGAAGAGTCAACTTGTTGAAAGCGCTCAAATATACTCTCAATTTTGTCAGTTGGGATGCCGCGTCCGGTGTCTTTTACTGTCAACAAAACTTCATCGCCTTCTTGTTGCGCCCCCAACCAAACCGTAGATCCGGCAGATGAAAATTTAATGGCGTTACTCAGTAGGTTAGTTAAGGTTTGGACAATGCGATCGCAATCTGCCAATACTTGACCGGATAGAGCAGAAATGGATAGTGTCACTCCGGCTTTGTCAGCCAGAGGCTGGATAACATTTACTGCTTGAGTAATCAAATCAACAATATTGCAGATTTCTGCTTCCATCTTCGCCTTACCCGACTCGATCCGCTCAATGTCTAGGATGTCATTGATTAAACGTACTAGGCGTTCGGTGCTATCAGTAGCAATTTGCAACAGACGTTTTCCCTGCTCTGAGTCTGTCGGTAGCAAACCACTTGCTAGCATTCCGAGAGAGCCGTAAATCGAAGTTAAAGGTGTGCGGAGTTCATGACTAACAACAGAGATAAACTCATCCTTCATCCGTTCGATTTGCTTGCGCCGTGTGATATCTCGTAATATAACTGTATAGAATATCTCATCACCCATATCTATTTTAGAGATAGAAGCTTCTGCTGGAAACTCACTTCCATCCTTTCGGTGCCCATAAATTTCACGCCGTTCTCCCATCCGCCGCGCAATATTGGGAGATTGCCTAAAATTAGCTACGTGTTGACGATGTGCTTGGAAAAAGCGCTGCGGTAAGAGTAAATCAAGACCTTGACCAATCACTTCTTGGGCAGAGTAGCCAAAAATCTTCTCTGCTCCTTGATTAAACAAGGTGATATTGTGGAACCCGTTAATAGAAATAATTGCATCATCAGCAATATCTAAAATTCGGGCAAATCGGGCCTGAGAAAACCGTAATTCTTCCTGTGTTCGCTGACGTTCATCAAGTTGTGACTGTAACTGCTGATTCACACTTATTAACTCAGCCGTTCGCTCTGCCACCCTCAACTCTAATTCATTAATAGCTCGGTAAGAGTAAGATGAAGGTGAATTTACTTCCCCTGCTCCCCCTGCTCCCCTGCTCCCCTGCCCCTCTGCTCCCCTGCTCCCCTGCTCCCCTACCCTTCTACCCCCCTGCGTCACACGCTGCCGTAATTTCATTCGTTCTAAGCGATTGACGATCCTAGTTACAAGTTCTGGGCCGACAATAGGCTTGCTTACAAAGTCATCAGCACCAACGCTAAACACCTGATTTACCATTTCGGCATCGCTATGAACAGTGAGGAATAAGATGGGTAACTCACTCCAGTGTGAATCGTTGCGTACCAATCGACAAAGCTCTATCCCATTGATATAAGGCAATTCCACATCTAAAATCAGCATATCTGGGGCAACTGCTTCTAAAGTTTCCCAAAACTGAAGTGGATTTTCAAGAGCGATCGCTCTGAATCCCCAAGGGCTAAGTAAGGTTTGCAACAATGCCTGAATTTGCGGATCGTCATCCACAACCAATATTTTAGTTTCTGCATCGGGATGATTTTGCAGTGGTTGCGTCACTGTTTCTAATTGCGGGATTAGTGATACAGATATTGCCCCTGCATCGTTTCCCTCTATTTCTCGACGCAATAAATTTACCCAACTTTGGAGGTTGCCAATCTCAGATTTATTCAAGATTTGACCAGAACTCAGCAGCAGTTCGATATTGCGGGCCAATTTTGAGCCAAGAGGCAAGCCAAAAGTCCCTAAAGACCCTGCCAAGGTATGGGCTTCTTTGGCTGCCAGTGAGAGTAATTCGGGATTTAAACTATTATTTTGATTTAAAGTTGCGATCGCTTGCTCTAGCACCCTCACCTGGTGTTCCACCCGCCCTTGAAATCGTTGCCAAATTTCTGCAACTGCCATTAGCGCTTGCTGCTGTGATTTGAGATTGGAGACTGACGATTTTACCCGATCTACTTCCCCCCTGCTCCCCTGCTCCCCTGCTCCCCTACTCCCCTGCTTATCCTCTTCCAGTGGTTTCAGACGATAGCCAATACCATAAACTGTTTCAACCAAATCACCGGGCGCTCCTACAGCTTTAAGTTTGTGTCGTAAGCCTTTGATATGAGTGCGAACAGCTTCTTCTTGGGGAGTATCTTCATAAGACCAAAGATGTTCTAAAATCATGCCACAGCTAAACACCCGACGACTATTTCGCAAGAATAGTTCTAACAGAGCAAACTCTTTTGGGGTAAGCGGTAGCAGATTTCCAGCATAAATCGCTTCACAGCTACTAGGGTCTAGCCGCAACTTCCCAGACACCAGAACAGGTTGCGAGGTTACGGCTGGGCGACGCAACAGCGCCCTTACACGAGCAACTAACTCTTCTATATCAAAAGGTTTAACTAAATAATCGTCTGCACCTGCATCTAAGCCGATCGCTTTCTCATGACTACTATCGCGCCCTGTCATCAACAAGATCGGCATTTGCAGACCATTAGACCGGATTTTACGACAAAGACTAATGCCATCTAGCTTGGGCAAAACTACATCCAGGACAATTAAATCATAATCGTAAGCTTGAATAAAATCCCAAGCAGCATCGCCATCAATGGCAACTTCAACCGCATAGTTTTGGTTAGTCAAAAGGTTGGTGAGTGTATAGGCATTTAACTCGTCATCTTCTACAACTAATATTTTCATGTTAAAAGCTTTCCAAGTTAAAATGGATACAACAAATAACAACTAATAAACTTAAATTGGGAAAAAAATTATAGTGCTTTTTAAATAATTAAACCACATCATTCCCTACTGCCTACATCGTCTAAATCTTTCGAGTCATAAAACTTCCCATACGCTACAACAGAAAAAACCTTCTGCTAAAACTGTGAAAAAACGAGTAACACTTACCTTCCCGAAACGCGCTGTGCAAATGCCAGTCACTTACGTATTGGCCAAAGAATTCAATGTGGCTGCTAATATTATCCGTGCCCAAGTTGCCCCAAATCAAATTGGTAAACTCGTAGTGGAACTAGCGGGAGATATCGATCAACTAGATGCCGCTATCGAGTGGATGCGATCGCGCCATGTTAACGTCTCTTATACTTTAGGGGAAATTGCGATCGACGAGGATGTCTGTGTCCACTGTGGATTGTGTACCGGGGTTTGTCCTACCGAAGCCCTCACTCTCCACCCAGAGACATACAAACTGACATTCACGCGATCGCGTTGTATCGTCTGCGAACAATGTATCCCCACTTGTCCCGTACAAGCAATCTCCACTAACCTTTAACAATCCAAAAACCAAAATTCATCTTTATTCCATCTTAAACACATCTGCTATTACAGCACCATCACCCACCAGCCTACTTTTTGCTGGAGAGTCATAAACTACCAATAGTGAAGGTATACCAGCCACATCCTGAAACAGCGTCATTCCCTCAGCATGATCTTCCCGATTTCCATAAGGAATATCTTGAACAAAATCTGGATTGCTAAAGACATTTTCTCGCAGATTCACGCCATTTACCCAACGATAAATTTGTACGGGCCCATCTAAATCCATCGTTGGGCCAGCTAAAATCAACAAATCTTTGCCATCTAAATACAAATCCCGAATTCCTAAACCATTCAACCAGACAAAATGCTTTTTATATAATTCCTTTGCTTCCCCAATTTGCCGCAGTTTCATAATTCCAGCGCTAGAATCTTCTAACTCAATTTCTAGCACCATAGCCCAACCCCGCAATACAGGGCCACGCAAACCCAAAAAAATCCGGTTTTGATAAACGCCTATTCCTTCAATATCAAAGCCATTATCTTTTCCTGGAATTGATGCCTTAATAAACAAGCCTAAATGAGGATCATCTGCCAAAGCTGTCATCAGCAAATTACCCTGTTCCGTTACCTCTAGTTTAGCGGCATTCAACTGCACATCTGGATTTTGGGGATGTGGACAAGATGAGAATAAGTTACCGTTTATGAGAGGAATCCGTCCTAAGACGTAACGGTTAGGTTCTGATGCAATTTTTGCTAGCCGTTTAAAGTTTTGTGCATCAGTCTTATCAGGTTTAGGCTTTTTACGTTTGTAGCTATGAGAACCAACAAACCATAAATAATCATCAGTATAAGCAAGTCCCTCGATATCTATTTCTTCATTTTCTGGTGCAGGTAGGTTGATAAATTCTGCTACTCGAAATTGTTGATGGTCTGTAAATTTATCACTATCAACTAAAGACAGACGCTCAATAGTTGACGTTTCATCTGACCCTAACCATAAATACTTCTGATGTGTTAGCAACAATGCTGATAAATCTTCTCTATGTTCTTTAAAATTATCTATAAAAGTCAAGATAACTTGATTCAGTAAATGTGAGTTTGACATTCTAAATCATCCTGATGATTGCAAAAATATTAGATATGCTATCATAATAACTTATTTGTTATGTAACAAATTATTGTCACCTACCTCACATATTAAATTGCAAAGGTGAATCGGCTTTTTAGACCTTTGATAGATAGTGTATATTACTATTGATAGTTGCATACTATCAATAGTAATAAAAAGTGTAATAACTTCATTGAATAAAAATTATATTAAAACTAGATATAAATTTTTAACTAATGTTATTATGCAATAACCTCATGAGGTAGTAATTAAGCTCAATTATGAAATTAGCCACACAAACCACGGTAAAAACTCTAGGGGACTACGCCTACCAAGCGATTCAAAAACACTTTAAGAAAACCTTGAAGTGGGAAAAATCAGTAAAGAAAGATGAAGATCCAGAAGCACTTCATCAAATGCGAGTCGGAATGCGTCGTTTACGCACGGCTGTAACTAGGTTTGGACTAGCAGTGGATGTACCAAAACCAATCAGCGATAAAAATATTGGTAAAATAGCCCGTCGTCTTGGTAATCTGCGAGATTTAGACGTACTTAAAGAAAGTTTGGAAACCAATTATAAACCAAACTTACCCCACAAAGAACAGGAATCTTTACAAACAGCTTTCAACGCTTTAGCTAAACAACGTGAAGATGTATTATCCAGTGTGCAGAAAACGTTAAAAGATGAATCTTACAAGTCTTTAAAAGAGGCATTGGATAAGTGGTTAGATAAACCAATTTATCAACCATTGGCATCTATTACTATCCAGCAAGTACTACCAGATTTACTTCTACCAGAAGTGAGTAACTTCTTATTACATCCAGGTTGGCTAGTTGGTACTCAACTTGTGGAAGCAGAGGTAAAAATTCAGAATAACTGGGAACCAGAAAAGATAGAACAACAATTAACAACACAAGGCGAAATTCTGCATAGTTTGAGAAAAGAAGCTAAACGTATACGCTACCAAATGGAGTTATTTACAGACTTATATGGTGAGTCTTACGGAGCTTATATGACAGAAGTTAAAAATATCCAAGAAATTTTGGGTACGATGCAAGATAGTGCGGTCTTAACTGACTGGCTTGGAAAGGTATTTAAATCAGAGATTAAGACTGAGTTGCCTACCCTTGCTACTTTGTTAACTGAAAATCGTTATCAGTCGTGGCAGCAGTGGCAACCCTTGCAAGAACGGTATTTGAAAGCTGAGACTAGGCATAGCTTTCATTTAACAATATTGCACCCACTTTCAGGAGTAATTAATTAAAAGTTGCTCTTTATTGGCAAGTATTAAAGAAGGCAGGAGGCAGGAGAAAGAAAATATGTTTTTTGCCCTCTGCCACTTTCTTTAGAAATGACGCATTAACAGGTAAGACTCAATATAGATCAATACAGTTCAGATAAGACCAAAACATTTGTAGAGACGGCGATTTATCGCGTCTCAAAAACCTAAAATTTTGCCAATAATCCTTAACTCAAGCTTCCTTCACTGGACTTAAGCTTTACTATGGAAGTTAATTTTCTCTAAGATTTAGTAATTTGGCTCACCGGAATTTCAATCCAAAATTCTGTACCTAACCCCGGCTGAGAATCACATTTCAAGACACCACCGTGTTTATCCACGACAATTTGATAACTTATTGATAACCCCAAACCAGTGCCTTTTCCCACTGGTTTAGTAGTGAAAAATGGGTCGCAGATTCTTGCTTTCAAAGCTTCGGGTATTCCTGAGCCATTATCTGCAATGCGAATTACTACGCTCTTGATATTGCCTTCAAGCTCTCCGATCGCAGTACGAATGGTAATTTGACAGTTATGAAGTTTTGATGGAGATTCCCTGTAATCTTCAAGAGCATCGATCGCATTGCTTAAAACATTCATAAATACTTGATTCAGTGGCCCGGCATAGCATTCTACTAAGGGAAGCTCACTGTATTCTTTGACTAATGTAATCGCCGGACTTTCTGGTTTTGCTTTCAAACGATGTTGCAAAATTAGCAGAGTGCTATCAATGCCCTCATGAATATCAACTGGCTTCATTTCTGCCTCATCAAGGCGAGAGAAATTCCGTAAACCCAAGACAATTTGACGGATGCGATCAACCCCAACTTTCATGGAAGATAGAGTTTTCGGCAAATCCTCCATGAGAAATTCTAAGTCGATCTCGAAGGTGCGATCGCGAATCTCAGGGCTGGGGTTAGGTGTATTTTGTAAATAGAGGTCTAGTATACTCAGTAAATCTTGGGCATAATCGTTGACATGATTGATGTTGCCATAGATGAAGTTGACGGGGTTATTAATTTCGTGAGCAACACCAGCTACCAGTTGACCTAATGAGGACATTTTCTCCGTTTGGATCAGTTGGGTTTGAGTTTGCTTTAAATCATGCAGAGCTTGAGTCAGCTTTTCTGTCTGCTCTTTGGTTTGATTATGTAGTTGGGCTTGTTTGAGTGCAACCCCAAGCTGATTGGCAATTTGAGTGATAAACTTAATTTCCGAGGGTTCCCAATGGCGGGGTGCAGAGTTCTGATAAGCTGCTAACAAGCCCCATAGCTGCTGCCCAATAAATATAGGTGCGATCGCATAAGCCCTTGCTTGAATTTGCTCTAGAACTGAAATATGGCATTGAGAATGTCCAACTTGATAAATATCATCCACTGCAAAGGTTTCATTGTGACGATATCGGCCACCTTGGGTTTCCTGCAAATAGCTATCTTGCCAAACTGTCTTAGTATCATAACCTACTAGTTTTACCCAGCGATCGCTCACGAACTCAGCAATATATTCACCACTCCAATCAGCTTGGAAGCGGTAAACTGCAACTCGATCTGCTTGTAGTGATTTACAGATTTCTTGGGTGGTTGTCTGAAAAATCGCATCTAGATCGAGAGATTCCCTAACTTTGGCGACAACTTCAAACAATACCCGTTGTTGTTCTGCTGCTTGTTGTAAATTTAACGTCTGTTGTCGTGTCTGAGTGAGTAATTCAGCTTGCTGGAGTGCTACGCCCATTTGGGCTGCAATCTGAATGAGAAAGTTAACTTCAGAGGCTTTCCATTGTCGGGGGCCAGTGTGTTGATAAGTTGCCAGCAAACCCCAAAGTTTTTGCCCAACAAAGATCGGCGCAAGCACAAAAGCGTGAATTTGAAACTGTTCTAGGTTGTCGATATGACACTTAGCAAATCCCATCTTGTGGATATCATCGACTGCAAATGTTTCATTGTTGCGGTAGCGTCCTCCCTGTGTATCTTGTAAGTAGGTGTCATTCCAAACCGTATTAATACCTAGTTCGGATTCATTCGACCAATATGGACTAGCAGCCTCGAAATCCCCGACAAATTCACCACCCCAATTAGAATCGAAACGATAAACAGAAACGCGATCCGCTTTGATTAATTGACAAACTTCTTTAGTGGTGGTTTGAAAAATGGTATTTGTGTCCAGAGATTCTCGAATCTCGGCAATAACCTTAAACACAGCTTGTTCTTGTTCCGATGATCGTTTTAACTCAACTGTGCGTCTTTTAACTTGTTTTTCTAAATTTTCATTGAAGACTTGTACTTGTTGCTGTAATTCATATTGCTGAATTGCTGAAGCAAAGTGTTTACCTAGATTTCTAGCCAGTTCAATCTCTTCATTCGTCCATTTTTGAGCTTGTGCTTTTTTAGATTCGCGCCAAACCTCAAACGATCGCCGGGGGTACAGTTGCCTTTGATCGCTGTCATACTGTCCTGCCCATAAAGTCTCTGTATCTACTTCATTGCGGAAAATGCTTAAGTAGCCCAGCAATTGCTGACGATACTGAAGTGGGATTGTTAATATGCTGCGAATTTTAGTTGGTTGAAAAGCAACTTGTAAACTTCGCAACTCAGGACTATTGTATATGTCTGAAATTGGCCAAACATCGTAGTTACCAGACTTATAGTGTTCTTGCCAGATACCATACTGCTCTATTAAGGGATATATAGTTTGTTCTGGCATCACAGGTTGCTGTCCACAGATAAAAAGCTTAATACAAGTGTTTCCTGGTATTAAGCATTCTGTTAAGCTGGTCATGCTGCCATTGTTGAAATCAAAAGCTTCATTTCTAATGCAAAGCCTGCCACCAACACCATTAAAGGCAGTAACAGCCGCTTCTAAAGCTGGTTGTAATACAATGGTCGGTAGTGAATGCAGCAGGGTAGCAATGCGGTTAATAATAGTTTCTTGTTCGGCTGTTTTGCGGACTTGAGTGAGCAAACTACTTTGAGCGATCGCTACAGAGAGTTGCTCTACCACCATTTGCACTGCTTCTAGTTCATATTCTGAAATCAAACGCGCTTCCGAATTATGAGAAACTAGTAGCCCCCAGAGTTGATCTTGATAGAGAATAGGCGCTACCACAGAGGATTTTACCCCCATTGCCGTCAAATATTCAATATGGCAGGAGTCTACAGAGCGGTAACGGATCTCTTCTGAGACAGTTTCTCCATTATCCAAGTCACGCAGGTGAATTTGACCAATTTCTTGAGTATCAACATTCACAACAGAACGCACCCGTAATTTGAGAAATAGCTCACGGGCGCTGAGTGGAATATCGTCTGCTGGGAAATTCAGCCCTAGTAATGACGGTAAACGATTATTGTAAATTGACTCAGCAATGACCTGACCACTACCATCGGCATGAAATTTGTAAATCATCACTCGGTCAGTTTTTAGTAGCGATCGCACCTCTGCCGTTGTGACTGTGATAATTTCTTCTAACTCTAAGCTTCGTCGGATACGGTTTGTAATCCGGCGTAGTAAACTTTCTTCCTGGCTATATAAAGGTAAATTTGGTTCAGGATTGGAGGTCATCGCTTATAGAAAAATAAATTAGTAGTTTTCAAACTGAAATTATTAAATCTAAAAACATTGTGAGTTTTATTTAATCCAATTGTCTTCAGTAAAACTACGGTCTAATTACTAGTGAAAATATTTATTTGGCTTTCATCAAAATTCATCAAAAAATCATGAAAAAAGACGCTAAAAAAATGCGTCTGTACTAGCTATTAAGATAAAGTTCTTGCTTATTAGTTACAACTTTTTGTTGACAGAGAAACATTCAACAAAATTAAACTCTTGTGTTGTCAGCAAAGCGGATTTTGAGATAGTCATCTTCCATCTTTGCCCCTCCTGGTTGTAGTGCTGCTAAGGCTTGTGGCAAAACTAAGTTACGACGATGGTTGCCAATAGTAATATTTAATTCATCTCCGGTTTTACTTAGTTGAACTTGGTCTTTAGGAATACCAGGTAGATAAATTTCTAAGCTGTATTGATTTTCCTCTTGCACGACTCTAAGAGTAGTTTCTTTGTAATAAACCTGAGTCGGATCTTCATCTTTATAAAGAGTTTCCTTGAGGCGTTCTAATGCAGCTAATCCACACATTTCTTCAGAAAATAAGGGAACTTCTTTCACAGGTAGAGGGTGGAAATTATCATGAATTTCCTGGCGATATTGTTCCTGACTTTCCTTCCAACGTTGGAAAAAGGGATCTTGGACAACGCTTGGAATAATCCGATTAGCCACTACTAAATCTGTTGCAACATTATACAAACTCAGATAAGCATGGGCACGCAGAGACTCTTTAATCACCATCTTTTCAGGATTGGTGACTAGACGTACTGAGGTTTGGGTATTGTCTGTTAATACTTTTTCTAGAGCCTCAATTTGTTCATAAAACTCATAAGGTGCATCCATTACCTCTTTATCGGGTAGCGAAAAACCAGCAATTGGTCTAAAAAAAGGTTCAACCAGAGGGCGAAGTGCTACCGAAATATTTTGAAATGGTTTGTAGAAACGGCGCATATACCAACCACCGACTTCAGGTAGACTCAGCAAGCGCAGTGCAGTGCCAGTGGGAGCTGAGTCGATAATTAATACATCAAACTCACCTTCATCGTAATGGCGTTTCATCCTTACCAAGCCAAAAATCTCATCCATGCCTGGCAAAATTGCCAATTCTTCCGCCTGTACGCCATCTAAACCCCTCGCCTGTAAAACTTGGGTAATGTAACGTTTTACAGCACCCCAGTTTCCCTCTAGTTCTTGCAGCGCATCTAGTTCTGCACCCCACAGATTTGGGCGAATTTTTTGTGGTGCGTGTCCTAGTTCTATGTCAAAACTATCAGCTAGGGAATGAGCCGGATCTGTACTTAAAACCAATGTCTGATAGCCTAGTTCTGCACAACGGAGTCCAGTTGCAGCAGCGACGGAAGTTTTGCCCACACCGCCTTTACCAGTCATTAAAATTACACGCATAGATGCTTTTATCCTGCCTGAGAATTTTTTACATTTATTTACATTATCGACTGTTTAAGGAAAATAAATGTTGTCTCCAGGCATGAACAGCATCTAAATCTAGGGCGCGATCGCGGCAAAAGCCTTGCGCCCCTAGCGTCTGGTTTATTTAGCTGAAAATTGCTGTAATATCTCAGCCAGTTTCGTTTTTAGAACTGCGATCGCAAATATCCACATCCACTTGAGAGGATGTTTGAAAAGTCATCTTGTCGGTATCAAAAGTTCTAGATCCTCCTAAATCCTCCTTAAAAATGTGGGTTAGGGGGGATCTAAAAGTACCTAAAGTTACAGCAAAACACTTTTCAAACAACCTCTTTGTCTCACCACAAAAGCTACTAAGCTGTTACCCAAATAAGATTGCACATCAACTGGTGAAGTTGTCCTTTGTCATTTGTCATTTGTCCTTTGTCCTTGGTAAACACAAATGACTAATGACTAATGACTAATGACAGTCTACACAGAAAATATTGCAATATGTAGGCGCGTTAGCTTAGAGGCTTTGGAAGTTCTCCAAGAGCGATCGCTTTGTTTACTTTTTATTCCAGAGACTTAAAAATGCTTGAGAGATGGCTGGGGTCATCTGACTTTGTAAGTGATTTAGTGCATCACGATGGTATGGATTATCGTCCTTATAATAAGAGAACAAATTTGTCAGCTTGACAATCTCAGGATTTTGGTCGTTTGTCCCTCTCCATTTGTTAGTAACTTTGTGTAAAACGTCCTTGGGTAGGTTTTGTTGTAAGTTATTTAACGCTGCGATGTAAGAAGGATTGTCAGAATTCTTTTGGAACTGTAAGCACAAATCTATCAGCTTGAGTTGTGATTGTGGCGGGGTTGGAGGTTTATCTGTTAGGTTAGCCTCCTGTAGAATTTGACGCTGTTCAAAAGTGGCAATGCCATCTTCCTTTAAACCCTGAGATTTCTGAAATTTTTTGACTGCTGTATAAGTAGCTGGCCCATAAAAAGGCTTGTCTGGAGGAATTTGGGCAGGGGTTGCAAAACCGTGAAACTTCAATCTATTCTGAAGCCCTTTGACTGTCTCTTCCATTACAGTTCGAGTCTCAGCATCAGCGTTACCATTTACCACAAGTCTTTTTGAGTACTGCTTCTGAAACTTTTTAATCGCTTCTTCAGTAGGATCGTCTGTCAATGAGTTGTTGTTGCGCTTCCAGGGAGCGAATTTAGTGAGATCCGGCTTCTGATCAATCTCAGGTGCTAAATATCCCAGCCCGATCAAGATATGACGGATGACTTCAGGGCTACTAATGGCCATGCTCTTCGATTCCTTTGCTACTAAACTACCATTTAATGTATCTGGTTTTACAAAAATTAAGTAAGTAGAGATAAATAAATCTAACATATCTTATTTGCAAGGCGTTCCAAAAGTTAAGCGATGTGTCACACCAAGTTGCTTTTCTAGAAGAGGTTCGGTGTAAGTAACTAAACACCTGAACAAAGAAAAGTGGTTTTAAGTCTTGGTGAGCGATCGCTTATTCTCAACTATTGATGATACTACGTTGTAAGGGCACACATCTTACTTACTAATTGTTGGCATTGGTGCGTGCGTCTCTCAGTAATCTTTGGCTGTTTTTGTTGCTAAATTTGCTGGCTACAACGCTAGCTTGTTGACGATGGCTGCGATCGCAACTCTTGCCTTAATTTTCTTCTGGTTTTCATGCCCGAAACTAAATCTACAGCCTATCCGGTAAGCTCTAAATCGGGGCTTGCTAAGTTTAGGGAATGAGCAATGGTAGTTTTGCGATATCTTGTGATTATTATCACCTACATCGGGCTAGGATTAGGATACTTGCCCGGACTGCGGATGAATCGGGCGACGATCGCCATTGTTGGTGCTGCCTTTTTAATGGCATTAGGAGTACTAGATTTGCCTGCGGCGTGGGGTGCGATCGACTACAAAACACTGATTTTTTTATTTGGCATGATGGTAATCAGCGCCAATCTCGCCGCCTCTGGTTTTTTCCAGCTTGCCCTTGATTATACAATCCGCCGAATCCACAGCCCATTTGGATTACTGGTGGTGTTAACTTTTGGCAGTGGCATCCTCTCAGCACTTTTTCTCAATGATACGATTGCTCTAATTTTGACACCTTTAGTAGTTGGTATTACCCAATTGCTCAAGCTTAAACCTATTCCCTATTTGCTGGCGCTAGCAGGTGCAACTAATCTCGGTTCTGTTGCCACATTAAGCGGTAATCCTCAAAATATCTTGATCGGTTCCTTTTCTGGCATTAGTTATCTAGACTTTGCGAAAGCCTTAACACCACTTGCGTTGATTTGTTTGACGATTCAGGTAGGTTTATTGTGGTGGTTATATCCAGAGGTGCGATCGCTTCGTCCTTACTTAAAAGTAAAACCCCCGCGTTATCACATCTTCAAGCCACTGTTAATTAAAAGTCTATTGATTACCACCGGATTACTAGTAGCATTTTTAATCGGAATTCCTACTGCTGAAGTTACCTTAATTGCTGCCGCACTATTACTAGTAACGCGCCGCCTCAAGCCTGAGCGAATTTTACAAAAGGTAGACTGGGATTTGCTATTAATGTTTTGTGGATTGTTCATCCTTACCGAGGGTGTGCAAAAACTTGGTTCCTTAGAATGGCTTTCTCGTTTTGTTGACAATCCCTTGAGTCTCTTGGGGATAACGGCGTTGCTATCAAATTTAGTGTCAAATGTACCGGCTGTACTGCTACTACATCACCTAATTCCCCATCCCGACACCCGCACTTGGCTACTACTCGCGGCGGCTTCAACACTGGCAGGAAATCTCACCCTGCTGGGTTCAGTGGCAAACTTGATTGTGGCGGAGGCTGTTGCCAAACAGGGATATCGGCTCACTTTTGGGGAACATTTGCGATTTGGGCTACCGCTAACTGTTATCACCTTGATGCTTACCTATTTTTGGATTGCTTAAAATCATCAATGAAAATCATGATGTAACATATAAATACATGGCTGTAGTATCAATATACCAATTACAAGTAAATGAGTGATTCTCGTCTCGTCAAAATCAGCAAATATCTCAGCAAATATTTGCGGCATACGCCGGATGCAATTGGAATTAAACTTGCTCCTGGTGGTTGGGTTGCTGTTGATGAATTAATTACCGCTTGTGCTAAAAACAAGTTTTCGATTACCCGTCAAGAATTAGAGGCGGTAGTAGAATCTAGCGAGAAACAACGTTTTTCTTTTGATTCAACAGGTACTCTGATTCGGGCTAACCAAGGACATAGTGTAGAAGTCGATTTACAATTAGAATCTGCTGTTCCCCCAGATGAGCTTTATCATGGCACGGGACACAAATCTGTGGATTCAATTATGGAAGCAGGACTTTGCAAAATGTCACGGCATCATGTCCATTTATCTAAGGATATTGCAACAGCCCAAACTGTTGGTGCAAGACATGGAAAACCAGTGGTTTTTGCTATATCTGCTGCCACAATGTATCAGGCAGGTTACATTTTCTATTGTTCCGATAATGGTGTTTGGTTAGTGGATCAGGTGCCACCTGAGTATCTCCAAAAAATTTGAATTTTCATCAGTTGTTAAGAGTGATTTAGAAAGAAACACTTGTAGAGACGGCGATCTATCGCGTCTCAAAAACCAAAAATATTTTGCCAGTAATTTAAAAAATGCCTCCCCAACAAAGGAGAAGTTTACCTTGTTTTTACAGCACTGATCATGCTTATTCTTCCGTATAGCGGCGCGGCGTATAAACCCAGAAATTACCATCACTGCGTTTGATGGTTCGGGTTTTTGTGGAACCAACGAGAATAATTGTTCGCATATCAGCGCTTGCTGGTGTTAACTGGTCAAGGGCGATCGCTTTCACCGTCTGTCCTGGTCTGCCGAGATTCCGCGCCAACACTACTGGGGTATCCGGTGTTCTATGTCGCAGCAAAATATTTCTTGCTTCTGCTAGTTGCCAAGTACGCTCTTTGGAAACAGGATTGTAGAAAGCGATTACGAAATCAGCCTCGGCAGCAGCAGCAATTCGTTGTTCGATGGCAGACCAAGGCTTCAAGATATCAGACAGGGATATAGCACAGAAGTCATGGCCAAGGGGCGCACCAATGGCTGCTGCTGCTGCCTGCATAGCTGAAATACCTGGTGCTACATGAATATCGATACTATCCCATTCGGGTTTAGCATAGCGATCGCACACTTCAAAAACTGCGGTTGCCATTGCATAGATACCAGGGTCGCCAGATGAAACCACAGCCACATATCGCCCAGATGCTGCCAAATCAAGAGCCATTTTTGCCCGTGCTTCTTCTTCGCGGTTGTCAGACTCATGCCGTTGCTTGCCGTCAGCCAGAGAACCGATTAAATCCAAATAAGTTTTATAACCTACTAGGTCAGTTGCCGACTTGAGTATCTCCTTGACTTCTGGAGACATCCATTGCGATCCACCAGGCCCCGTGCCAATAATCGCTAACCTTCCGCGTGGTTGACCAATGGTGTTGGGGTCAATTGGTTGAGGGGCAATGGCGATCGCAATATCGGGAGATGAAGAAGATAAGGGAGATGTACCTGTGGCTGCGATCGCTACTGCTTGGACAGGGCTATAACCTTGTAATAACAAACTTTCTAGCTGATTTGGGGTAAAAAAGCGGGTAGGCACTCCCAAGACGCTAGCAACAGCGCGGATTGCGGGATTGGCGGCGGCGGTGATGGGTGCAAATATCCCGGCGACTGATGCTTTTTCTAGTTTGGCATCAGCTAGTAGCTGCTCTACTAAAGCTACTGCATCATCAATGGGGGCGCTAATTGCGATCGCGATCGTTGCTGGGTGGTAGACAAGACAGTTGGCTGTAGGAGTTACCAAACGTTCCGTAACTTGGATGGTCAAATCTCCATTGGGATTTATGGGTAATTTACTATCACTCAACCAAGGCGCTATGCCTTCTAACTTGACTTGTGCCCCAGCTAGCACATCTGAAATAAATTTTTTCGCATCCTCTGGGTTTGCTAAACGGTATCCGGGGGGAGGAGACAAGAGCGTTGTACCCAAACGTAAATCACCTGTAGTTGTAATTGCAGGTTTAACATCAAGCGCTTCGGCAATGAGGCGGGCCAAATCGTTTACCCCACCAAGTCCGCCCAAGAGGGGGACAACAGCACTACCATCTTCAGCCACAGCTAGCACTGGTGGTTCCTGCTGTTTATCCGAGAGTATGGGAGCTAACGTCCTAATTAAAATGCCGGCGGCACAAATGCCAATTAGCGGCGTTCCCTGAGCAAATAACTCGCGTAACGTGTCGCCAAAATTACTAAAGCTGACATCCACTCCCGATGTGCGACCCGCTAGACCGTATAGCGTCGCTCCTGGTAGAACGCTGATTATTTTGCGTGCTACTGTCACGCTATTTTGACCTAGTACTACAATGGCGGGTGCAACGTTCATGATCATAAGTAGATATCTTGCAACATTCGATATCCTTCAAATGAAACCACAGATTTAGTCATGAAAAAATGATAACTGTCGTTCAATACTTATCCTGGCTTGATTAGAACGGGTTTCCTTTTTCCAATCTTTGTCGTTGCAATGCTTCTTCGTACCACTCTAATTCATCCAAAAATTGACCGACTCTCTTCGTCAAAGCGATCGCCTGTGAAACACCTGCTTCATCCAGAGATTCCCCAATTTTGGAGATGGCAAAAATACTTGAAATCGTAGTCATTCCCATCTCTGACAGAAAAGAACGTAACTGTATGGCTGCCCGTACTCCTCCAAAGCCACCAGCTGAGTAAGAAACAATACCAGCTGGACGGAAAAAATATTCTTCTAGATAGTGATCCATTAGGTTGCTCAACCCTGGCTGGATGGAATGGTTATACTCTCCCGCAACAACTACAAAACCGTCTGCTGTTCGGATATGTTCTGCCAGTTCTTCCATCTTTGCAGGAGCATGACCTGTATCATACTCCTTATACATCCGGTCTAAAATGCCAAAGTCATACTCCTTTGCATCCACAAAAATTACCTCATGGTTTCTTTGCTGAAGCTGATTAATTATGAATCTGGCGGCTTTGATACCCTGGCGATCGCTCCTGTAGGAACCATAGAAGACTAATGTTTTGAAGTTCATGATCAATAATTTTTAACAACGTTTAGCCACAAGTTGAATTTACCATCTACTTCTTACAGTGTCAGATTGCGACAAGCTGATGTGTGTTTAGACATTTGGTTAAGGAGGCAGGAGGTAATCCCGATAAATAAATTTAGGGGATTTATAATAGACGCTGTATTTTTTGCGCCCAACGGGAAAACCAGTCGCCTACGGCGGGAAACCCGCCTACAGCGATGGTTCACTGCGCGTCTCAAAATACACTTTTTATCTTTAATTCATAAATAAATTTAGGGGCTTTAAACCCGTTTGGCAGAAAACAAAAAATATATTTTCTTCCTCCTGCCTTCTGCCTCCTGCCCTCTGCCTTTCTTCGGTAATTAGGGCTACGCCTACGCATTTCCTGAAATTAAAAAATGCGTAGGCGTAGCCCGTCGTAGACATCGCTTATTATTTCAATTAGCTTTCCGCTCTTTGAGGACTTGATCTAGCAAATTTCTGGCAGGTTGGGCTTTAGCTAACGCTATTTGATGGTCATTATAAGCCCGAACAAGGCGAGAAAGACTGCTCACACCTGACTTGAGTTGCTCAAGTTCTTCACCTGCAACCAGTTCGCCATCCAGCATCCGCCCAATTAACGGTTTGATGTCGCCCACTTCCTGCCGGACTTTTTGGAGCTTTTCTAGACTACTCAGCAAGGTTTTGAGTGAGTTCAAGATGTCGTCAATATCCTGCACATCCTCTACTTGTTCCGGTAAATCTTCAATTGTCACTGTATCTTCATCTGAGATTGTAGGCAATTCCTGTGCAGACATTTCAGTTTGAACCCCGTTTGACCGTGCCATTGACGCTTCCTCAAGGAATTTTCCTTAGTGTATCGCTGATTTAGCTTATGTTAAGCAATTTCGCCATAGCTAACCGTTGCAGTTTCCCGGTAGCACCACGAGGTAGTTGATCCAAAATGTGAATTTGCTTCGGAACTTTGAAGTCTGCCAACATGGTTGAACAGTGAGCTAAAAGTTCTTTTTCGCTAGCGTCTCCCTTGAGGACAACAGCAGCGTGGATATCTTCACCTAAAGATTTGTGGGGAACGGCAAAAGCTAAAGCTTCGGCGACAGAGGGATGGCGCAGCAAAACATCATCCACTTCTAAGGGAGAAATTTTTTCTCCACCCCGGTTAATCAATTCTTTAATGCGTCCAGTCAAGCGGAGATAGCCGTCTACATCCACATTACCCTGATCTCCAGTGCGGAACCAACCGTTGACAAAAGCTGTGGCGTTGGCTTCTGGGTTGTTTTCGTAGCCATCAATGACATTGGGTGCTTTTACCACCACCTCGCCCAAGTTTCCTTGAGATAATAGGTTGCCTTCGGAGTCCATAATGCCGACATCTACACCAAAGCCATAACCAACACTACCTGGTTTTCGCTCTTTTGGCGGTAGAGGGTTGGTAGTCATTAAGTGGGATGCTTCAGTCATGCTGTAAGATTCCACCACAGGAGCATTGAGAGTTGCCTCCAACTGTTCAATAATAATCGGGGGCAAGGAGGCGCTACTAGAGCGAATGAAACGAAAAGGGTTAGCTTTGACAATTTCTGTGTTACGGTTAGCGCGGGCCAAAATTGTCTGGTGCATGGTTGGCGCTGCGGAGTACCAAGTAGGTTTGTAGGTATCTACCAGTTTCCAAAACTCTAAGGCATTAAAACCATTGGGACAAATTAGTGTGCCGCCTGATGCTAAAGTTGACAGCAAACAACCCACCAATCCGTGAACGTGGAACAGGGGCATTAAGCAAAGTGTAGTGTCAGCTGCTGTGAGTGAGTAAGCAGTAATAATGTTGTTGGCTGAGGCGATTAAGTTGCGATGACGAATTGGCACACGTTTCGGACGGCTGGTAGTGCCGCTAGTGTGAAGAATCATCGCCAAATCGTCGGCGTTGGGGGCTGCGGGATTCGATGATTCTCTTGGTTTTGAGCCTGTTTTGACTAATTCAAAGCTCAATGTGCCGTCAGTATTTACCTTGGCATTAATCAGCATCATATCGGGTGTGACGGCGGCGATCGCTGCTTCTGGCTCCTCAGACAAGGTAATCAGGGCATTTGCCTGAGTATCTTCGTAGTAGAAGGCAAATTCGTCTTGTTTGTATTTGGGATTTAGAGGTGCAGCAGTGCCACATAGCGCAGCAGCCAAAAAGGTAATAGCCATTGGTGAACCGTTAGTCATAGCAATGGCTATGCGTTCTCCCCGTTTCAATCCAAATCTGTTGAGTTGTGATACTAGTCCAACAACATTCTCGCGCAATTGCTGATAAGTTAGCGATCGCCCCCCAGGTGTAACGAGGGCTAAATGATTATCTTCCCCTGCTAAAAGCTCAAATAAGTTCATTAAAAACCTCCAGATTAGTAAAGTTGGGCATTGGACATTGGTTATTAATGCTTCTACCTCATTCCCTTCTTTTTATTAAAAAGTATTGTGCTTTTGTATAATATCAACCATTATTTGATTTCTTTTATTAGTAAGTTAACGGCAAAAAACAAGAGCTAAAATTAAGTCAAGAGTGTATCTGTCGTTACTAGAAATCAGAAAAATATTTTTCAGCAACTAAACCCCATCAAGAAAATATGGATCGTCGGAATTTTCTAAAGTATGTCACTTTAGCAGGATCTAGTTTTGCTTTAACGAGTTGTGTTCAAGGCAAAAATTCCAAATTGCCGGGTGAGGTTTCTCCCTCAGCCTCGACTGTGGCGGTAAATGAACCTCTTAAGGTGGGATTTGTTTACATGGGGTCTGTGGGTAATTTTGGTTGGACTTATGCCCATGATTTAGGTCGTAGAGATATGGAAGCCAATCTTAACGATAAGGTAAAAACTACCTTTGTCGAAAATGTTAATGAAGGTGCTGACGCTGAAAGGATAATTCGCCAACTCGCATTAGATGGTAACAAGTTGATTTTTACCACTTCCTTGGGGTATATGAACCCAACAATTAAAGTCGCTAAAGAATTTGGTGATGTTATTTTTGAACACTGTGCAGGATACAAACGTGCTGCCAATGTCGGCACTTATCTAGGACGTTTTGAAGAACCGCGTTACTTAACCGGCATGATTGCTGGCAAAATGACGAAATCAAATGTAGTTGGTTTTATTGGCGCATACCCAATTCCAGAAGTAATTCGGGGAATCAGTGCATTTACACAAGGAATGCGCTCAACAAATCCCCAAGCAAAAGTTAAGGTACTTTGGGTACAAAGTTGGTACGATCCAGCTAAAGACAGAGAAGCAGCTATTGCTTTGGTCAATTCCGGTGCAGATATACTGACGCAGCATACCGACTCTGGCGCTGTTGTCCAATTAGCTGAGGAAAAAGGCATTTATGCTTTTGGCTACAACAGTGATATGAGCAAGTTTGCTCAAAAAGCCCACCTGACATCAATTATTAACAAATGGGGCAAGTTCTATACAGATAAAGCCTTGGCTGTAATGAGTAATACTTGGAAATCTCAAAACGTTTGGGATGGCATTGGTCAAGGAATAGTGGATATTTCGCCGATGAATCAGGCGATTCCGGTAGAGGTACAACAACTGGTGAATGCGAAGCGCGATGAGTTTATTCAGGGTACTGCACATCCTTTTGATGGCCCGGTGAAAGACCAAAAAGGGGTAGTGCGAGTGCCAAATGGTAAGGTGTTGGAAGATCGAGGACAATTGGCGATGGATTGGTATGTTGAGGGAGTTGAAGGGTCAATTCCCCAGAGGAAACTATAGTAAGCAATTCCACCGTTAGCGTTAACCTACCGTCTTATAGAGAAACGGCAATTATAGGATTTCAGATACTACCCTACGAATTATCTGTGATCCACGCGATCGCAAACCGCCATAGAGAGTTAAGAGTAAAAAGTTAGGAGTTGCGAGTTATTCTTTTCATCTCACTCATCGCCCCACTCTGTCTACTATTACAAGAGGTAAAGATTAAGTAGCAACTTTGCCAACTGCGGAGACAATGTAGAATATCTTCTAAGAATTTAGCAAAGTTATAAGCATTGGAGCAAAGCAAATGAATGCTAAACTGATCGCTTTCTCTGGCTTTGTGACGGTATTTTTGGGTGCAGGAATTGGTTTTATTGCTGCTAATTTATTTCCTTGCCCCTACACAAGTCAAATGTATCAAGATTTGGAGCAAAAATATGTCCTTGTAGGTGCAGTTGCTGGTTTGCTAATTGGTTCTAGTCAGGAAATGATTAGAGAACTCAAGCAAGAGCGAGATGCAGAAGAAGACTTGCTCCAAGATTTGAATAAAGCTATTCACTCAAGTAAAAACCCAAAAAATTACTGAGATGTTAGAGGTTGTTTGAAAAGTGTTTGGCTGTGACTTTGGGATAAGCCAGAAATCCCTCATGTAGAGATGCGAGAAATCGCGTCTAAAAGACTAATACGTTAAAGATACGCGATAAATCGCCGTCTCTACAGAGAATGTGTTCTTCAATTTCTAAAAGAGGCTACGCGAACAATTTTAAATTAGTTAATAGTTTTATGAAATTAGCAGTAGCAGAGTTATCGATTAAAAGCTTTCTTCAAATTTTCTGGCTGCGTTACTGCCAAATATTGAGCCGACATTTCCGGTGTGAGTAGTTCTATCATGACTGTATTTTCCAACCAGAACTCAATAACATCAAAAAAAGAATCGCGGTTACAACGTAACACTCTCCAACCTTCACGTTTACCAATCAACTCAATTTTTTCTTGACTAGAAGAAACTGAAATTGCTGCATGAGTAGCTGTGAACCCAGAAGAAGTAGGATTTTCTGCAAATGTACACTGGTTATCTCCTTCACCAGGCATTAGCTGAGTTTTTAACGGGTACACTTCAATCCCTGTTCCATATTCGTCAAGTGGAAAAACCATATAGCTGCCTGGGTGAGGGAAAAAGGGAAAAGCTTGGCCATTCAAGACTTCAGCTAAAATCTCGGCAACGTGCTGGGGGTTTTTAACAGAAATAGATATGTGATGAATCATACTTAATTACCTCGTACCCCATAATCATAATGAGGCTTATAAATTTTTTGTTTTGTGGAGTGCTTATCTTCCACGAGCAGCTTAATTATCTTTCATTCCATTTTAATTAATTTATGCAGAGAATAAAACAAATTTCCATTTGATTGAATTTGGAAAACCTTGCTTATATTCCTCTATTCTAGTAAGTGATGGCTTACACACGAATCTTGTAGAGTTATTCCAGACGCTTTTATATCTTCCTAACTCACGCTACGTTGGCATATATCACTATCATTTATGGCGATACTTGTCAAACTGCTAAAAAATCCTAACCTGGCAAAGATATACACGAAAGGTAGGGACAATTCATGAATTGCCCCTACCTGAAAATTTTTCTTTTCGGCTATTGTTTACGTAAGCTCTGTATTTGATAATTGCACTTCAATATGAGATACCAAGTAGGAGGTAGTCTCCGCAGTGACGATCCCACGTATGTTATCCGTGACGCAGACGAAAAACTTTATACTAGCCTGAAAGCTGGGGATTTTTGTTACGTTTTCAACTCTCGCCAGATGGGTAAGTCATCCTTATTACAGCGCACCAGTTATCGCCTTAGAGAAGAAGGCTATAGCTGTGTTTATTTGGATATGACCATCTTAGGTATTGAGGATACTACACCAGAACAATGGTACAAAGGCATCATTATCAGCTTGTTCTACAGCTTAAATTTAGCAGAAAAGATCAACTTTAAACCTTGGTGGGAGACGCAAAAAGGTATTTCCTCAGTACAAAAACTACACTCTTTTGTTGAAGAAGTTTTACTGCCAAACGCCAAAACCGAACGCATTTTCATCTTTATTGATGAGATTGATAGCCTGCTTAGTTTAAGTTTCCCAATTAACGACTTTTTTGCTTGGATTCGTCAATGCTATAACCAGCGACCAGAGAATTCAAACTTTAATCGTTTGGGATTTGCACTATTTGGTGTAGCTAGTCCTTCCGACCTCATCGCTGATAAAGGCCGCACACCCTTTAATATTGGTAAAGCTATTGAGTTACACGGCTTTCAACTGCATGAAGCTACTCCTCTGCTTCAAGGAGTAAAGAAAGTAGTCAGTCAACCACAAGTAATACTGCAAGAAATTATTCATTGGACGGAGGGACAACCGTTTCTCACACAAAAACTTTGTAACTTAGTTATTCAACTTGCTGCTAAAAATGCTACAGGAATGATTACCTTGGCTCCAGGTACAGAAGCATTTTGGATTGAGCAATTAGTGAAAACGCATATTATTCAAAATTGGCAATCACAAGACGAACCAGAACATCTACGTACTATAAGAGATCGCCTACTATTCAACGACCAACGAGCAGGGCGGTTATTAGGTATTTATCAAAAGGTGTTGCAAGCAGAGTCAGCAGGGGAGCAGAAGAGACAGTCTAGTATTGAAGTCTCCCCCAAGAAGCAACTGCCATCAAGTAGGAGAGAAGAGTTTTTCTCTTTGCCTAATCTTCCTGTTTTGATTGATGATAGTCGAGAACAAGCAGAACTTTTGTTATCTGGTTTGGTAGAGAAACACAACGGCTATCTCAAAATTAAAAATCCTATCTATCGGAGTGTTTTCAATGCCGAATGGGTGTTAAAACAATTAGACAATCTCCGCCCTTATTCGCAGACATTTAATGCTTGGGTAGCATCAGGGTATAAAGATGAATCGCGTTTATTGCGAGGACAAGCTCTCAAAGATACTCAAAATTGGATACAGGGCAAAAGTTTAAGCGATTGGGATTATCAATTTTTAGCCGCAAGTCAAGAATGCGAACAGCGCGAAGTGCAAACAGCATTAGAGGCAGCACGGGCGAAAGAGGTAGAAGCACGACTAGCACAAGAGCAAAAAACTGCTAAATTTCAAAGGTTCTTGCTAGTTGCAGTGTGTATTGGTTTGCTCGTCTCCAGCATTTTGGGGGTGGGAAGTTTCATTATGTATCGTCAAACCAAAAAAAGCGAAAGTCAAGCTAAGAGCAGCGAAATTCGAGCGCTTGTATCTTCTTCTGCTGGAATGTTTGCTTCCCAACGGAGATTGGATGCACTTGTAGAAGCAATCAAAGCCAAAGACAGACTGCACAAGCTAGGAACAGCTAACTCAAATCTTGCACCTCTAGTTGAAAACGCACTCAGACAAGCAGTTTATGGAGCAGATGAATACAATCGGTTTTCCGGCCATACAGCAAGTGTTATGGCTGTAGATGTTAGTCCTGATAGTTCTTTAATTGCCTCAGCCAGTATAGATAATACAGTTAAGCTTTGGCGGCGTGATGGTACGGAAGTTGCAACTCTTAAAGGTCATAAGGGAGCAGTTAGGGCAGTAGATTTTAGTGCTGACGGTCAAATACTGGCCTCGGTGGGTGAAGATGGCACTATTAAACTCTGGAAACTAGATGGTACACTGCTCAAAACTTTTAAAGGTCACACCGCTTCAGTCTGGGGAGTAGCATTTAGTCCTGATGGCCAGTTCCTCGCCTCTGCTAGTTGGGACGCAACAGTGAAACTCTGGAAGCGAGATGGTACTTTGCTCAAGACATTCCAAGGTTCTAAAGGTGCGTTTTGGGGAGTCGCTTTTAGTCCTGATAGCCAGACTATTGCTGCTGCTAGTCTAGACAGGACAGTAAAACTCTGGAAACGAGATGATTCAGGCTGGCAAAACGCCAAGCCTGTACAAACTCTTCAAGGTAACACTGCTTGGGTTGTAGGAATAGCTTTCAGCCCTGACGGACAGACTATTGCTTCAGCGAGTGAAGACAGAACTGTTAAACTTTGGCGGCGAGACAGCATAAGTAAAAGCTACCGCCTTGATAAAATTCTGCAAGGGCATGATGCCGGAATTTCGGGAGTAGCATTTAGTCCCGATGGTCAGACTATTGCCAGTGCCAGTCTCGACAAAACGATTAAACTTTGGAATATTGATGGTACAGAACTGAGGACGCTTAGAGGGCACAGTGCATCAGTTTGGGGTGTAACTTTTAGTCCAGATGGTAGCTTTATTGCTTCGGCAGGTGCAGAAAATATGGTTAGGCTCTGGCAAAGCCAAAATCCATTTCAAAAGTCTATCATTGCTCATAAGGCGGGGATTTGGTCAATAGCGATCGCCTCTGACAGTTCAACTATCGCTACAACCAGCCACGAAAATATGGTGAAATTTTGGAGTCGTCAAGGCAAATTGCTCAAAACTATTACTGAATCCAAGGGCGAAGTCTCCGAGGTTTCATTCAGTGGCGATGACAAGTTAATCGCGCTTTTCACTTCCGATGATTCGGTAAAAATCAAAAAGCAAGATGGCACTTTAATTGCTAGTTACAAATATCTTCACAGCAAAGTGACATCAGGGGTGTTGAGTCCTGACGGGCAAACAATTGCAATGGCAGGTGTTGACAAAAATGTTCAGATATCGCGGGGCGTAGCCCATCGCACCGTGACTCCACATATCCTCAAAGGACATCAGGCGGAAGTTTGGCACGTCGTATTTAGTCCAGACAGTCGACTCGTTGGTTCAGCTAGCGGTGACACTACTGCTAAGTTGTGGACGCTTGACGGTAATTTGTTTAGAACCCTTGTAGGACACTCGGCGGCAGTATGGAGAGTTGTTTTTAGCCAAGATAGTAAAATGCTAGCTACTGGAAGTGGCGACAACACTGTTAAGTTGTGGACGTTAGACGGCAAGTTATTGAATACACTCAAAGGTCATAAAGCTGGGATTTGGGGAATTGCCTTTACTCCTGATGGAAAAATTGTTGCTTCTGGCAGCGTTGATGCCAGCATCAAACTTTGGAAGCTAGATGGTACAGAAGTAACGACCCTCACTGGACATACCGCAGCAATTAGGGTGGTTGCGATTAGCCCTGATGGAACTTTGCTTGTTTCAGGGGGTGATGACAATACGCTGATTCTGTGGAATTTACAGCGAATTCTTAATCTAGATGTACTGAATTATGGTTGCACTTTGGTGCAAGATTATTTGAAAACTAACACCGCAGTGGAAGAGGGCGATCGCTCCCTTTGTAATATGCCAAATAAATAATTTCTCTCCTTGGGGTGGTTTTTATTGATGCGATCGCCTTTCTTATACAAAATTCCTTGTATTCTATGGGAAATTGTTATTATCACTAATCATGCGATTTGTCAAGTATCCATGCCAAAGCACCATCAACATCACTAACTTGCTCACCTGGCGGTATGGCTGGACGATTTACCATCACAACCTTCACGCCCAGTTCTCGCGCGGCAATAATCTTGGGCTTTGTGGCATCGCCACCGCTATTTTTACTGACTATGGTATCAATCTTGTTATCAATCAGGATTTGCCTTTCATTATTGAGGGTAAAAGGCCCGCGATCGCACAATACCATCCCCGGTGGCACTAAGGCATCATCAACAGGAGGGTCAATCATCCGCATCAAGAACCAAATTTCCTCTAGGTGAGCAAAGGCGGCGAGTTCTTGTCTGCCAACCGTCAAAAATACCCGATGTGCTTGGTTTGCTAGAGATGCGGCGGCGGCTTCAATGCTATCAACTTCCATCCAGCGATCGCCACTTCCTTTTTCCCAAGGTGGGCGTATTAACATCAAACGGGGTACTCCGACTTCATTTGCCGCATTTGCTGCATTAAAAGAAATTTGACTAGCAAAAGGATGGGTTGCATCAATTAATAAGTCAATTTGCATTACTCGCAGATAGCTAGCCAATCCAGCCACACCACCAAAGCCTCCAACCCGTAAATCGCCCAACGGAACTGATGGTTCACGGGTGCGACCGGCTAAAGACGTGATTACATCTAACCCTTGGATAGTCGCAACTCTAGCGGCTAGTTCTGCGGCATCTCCTGTACCACCCAGAATCAAAACGCGCATTAGTGAGATAAAGGTGGAATCTTTGCTAAAATGCCCTTTTTCAGAGCTTCTGGACGCTCTGACCAAGGCAGCAAACCATCTGCTTTGACATAATATTGACTAGCACATTTTAGTATCGCAGATGCACTATCATCAACGGCTAAATCACCAAACAAATATGTTAATTTACCTTTGGCAGCAAAGGCAACCACACAGGAACGATTACAAGCACTCATACATTCAACTTCTTGAATTGGGAATTTATCTCGTAACTCCCAATCTTGTGCAAGTTGCTGAAGTTGGTGTAGAAGTTTTTCCCCACCACTTTCACCTAAGCGTTTTCCCTCTTGCCAAACGCTAGCACAAGTTTTGCAAACAAATAAAGTATGGTCAGCAACACCCAAAGGATTCGCTGGGGAAATATTCACAGTAGTAGTCATCTGTACCTCGCAGATATGTGGAACTAGTAAAACTATTTCGGCGGGCATCCTGACTCACTCAATTTGAGATTTTAGATTACATCTCAAATTGGTTTACAGTTGCGGGACAGCGCCGGATTTGCACCGAACTTTCCCCGTTACCTCTGGTAGCTGCTCCCCACCAGAACCGAATAACCTTATCGATCATACACTAGGGTTATCTCAGAAAAGGATATAGGACTTATATTTGATTCTTGACTTGAAAAAATTCAATAGCTCAAAGAGCCTTCTTTCCTATTGCCTCTTGCTTTCCCAGGCAAGTAAGCCACGCTGTGCGAACAAAAATCAAATCGGATTGCTACATAACCTATGCAACAAAATTACAAAAATCAGCTTCTAAATTTTTCAAACGCTAAAAACTTTATTTTATAGGTTTGTATCGCAATGGATTTTTTGACAATTCTAGGATTAGCGGCTGCCACAATAACCACAATCTCTTTTTTGCCACAGATGTTTAAAACATGGCAAACAAAATCAGCAAAAGACGTTTCTTTTTTAACGTTGATTACATTCATAATTGGTATTTTTTTGTGGTTAATTTATGGAATATATCTACAATCATTACCAATTATTCTTGCTAATAGCGTGACATTGCTTTTTAACTTGATAATTCTATGGCTTAAAATTAAATATAGATAAAAAGCCCCTAGCTAAGTAAGTTGGTATAAATAAACCAAATTATGTTATGAAACAAACGTAAATAGTCTTAAAGTCCTTGCAAAAGACAAAAGACAAATGACAGCCCTTACCAGTTAGCTTTAATTGCGCCAACCTTGATTCAAATGAAACCCATAAAGGTGAGTTTTGTTTCTGTAGGCGTGAATTTTATGAAACTGCATTATTCAAACCCCTAAAAAACGCCTGTGACATCATCTGTATTTGACTCTGAACGCCTCCTTTTCACCCCCACCACCCCAGATACCAACGCTATCCCCATAATCTTCGCCTTTCCCAATGAATATAGCGTAGGTATCACTAGCCTTGGCTATCAGGTAGTTTGGGCAACCTTGGCAATGCGTGATGATGTGCAGGTGAGTCGCCTGTTTACAGATACTCACGAACAACTCCCCAGAACGCCAGAAATTGTGGGATTTTCGATTTCCTGGGAACTGGATTATGTGAATATTTTAAATTTGCTGGAATCTTTAGAAATTCCTATTCAAGCAACTTCTCGTGATGATTCCCATCCGATAATTTTTGGTGGTGGCCCTGTTCTCACAGCTAACCCAGAACCTTTTGCAGATTTTTTTGATGTAATTTTACTGGGAGATGGCGAAAATTTACTGGGAAATTTCATTGAGGCGTACAAAGAAGTAAGAAATGCTTCTAGACAAACTCAACTAAAAAGACTTGCACAAATCCCAGGAATTTATATTCCCAGTTTGTACGAAGTCGAATACCACACAAAAGATGGTGCAATAAGGTCAATTAAACCAATTTCTCCAGAAATTCCCGCAGTGGTGCAAAAGCAGACTTATCGAGGAAATACTCTATCGGCTTCGACTGTAGTCACCGAAAAAGCTGCATGGGAAAATATTTACATGGTAGAAGTGGTGAGAAGTTGTCCAGAAATGTGCCGCTTTTGTTTGGCAAGTTATCTCACACTGCCTTTTAGAACAGCCAGTCTGGAAGATTCTTTAATTCCTGCGATCGCAAAAGGCTTAGAAGTCACAAATCGGCTAGGATTATTGGGGGCTTCTGTAACTCAGCATCCAGAGTTTGAAGCTTTGCTAGATTATATAAGTCAGCCAAAGTACGATGATGTCCGTCTCAGTATTGCCTCAGTGCGAACTAATACTGTAACAGTTCAGTTAGCAGAAACTTTGACAAAACGAGACACGCGATCGCTTACCATTGCAGTAGAAAGTGGTTCTGAGAAAATTCGGCAAATCGTCAACAAAAAGCTGCATAATGACGAAATTATCCAAGCTGCGATAAATGCCAAAACTGGCGGATTAAAAAGCTTGAAACTCTACGGAATGGCAGGAATTCCTGGTGAAGAAGCAGAGGATTTAGACCAAACAGTGACGATGATGCGTAGTATCAAAAAAGCTGCACCAGGATTACGCCTAACATTTGGATGCAGCACCTTTGTACCTAAAGCGCACACACCATTTCAATGGTTTGGAGTAAATCGGCAAGCAGAAAAGCGGTTACAGTTTTTGCAAAAACAGCTAAAACCGCAGGGAATAGAGTTTCGCCCAGAAAGCTATAATTGGTCGATTATACAAGCTTTGTTATCGAGAGGCGATCGCAGACTATCCCAACTTCTTCAGCTAACTCGTGACTTTGGTGACTCCTTGGGTAGCTACAAACGTGCTTTCAAGCAACTCAAAGGACAAATCCCTGACTTAGATTTCTACGTCCACGCTGATTGGTCTACAGAACAAGTATTACCTTGGAACCACTTGCAAGGGCCTCTGCCACAGTCTACACTACTAAAGCATTTGGCTGATGCTAAGAGTTATATTGACCCATCTCCAAAAGAACTACAGCCAGTACTGGGGAATAGGGATTGAAGACTAGGAATTAATATCCAATGCCCAATGCCCCATCCCCAATCCTGATAAATTCAATAGCTGAAAACTTGATGCAAAACACAGCTGAGTATTACTGCGCCTATTGCGGCGAACCGAACTTAACTTTTATTGATTTGAGTGCTGGAGGGCAGCAATCTTATGTAGAAGATTGTCAAGTTTGCTGTAACCCAAATATTTTGTATGTGCGGGTTGACGAAGATACCCTAGATATCGAAATTGATACTGAATCTGAAAGCTGAATTTTAGGTTTTTCTTTCCATGCTGCACTTTAAACATTCCTCAATCATTAATGCCTCGCCAGAAGTAGTTTGGAAATTTCACGAAAGGCCAGATATTTTGCAACTGTTAAATCCACCTTGGCAGCCAGTCCAAGTGGTTCGTCGTGAAGGAGGGCTAAACGTGGGCGCTATCACCGAATTTCGCCTGTTTCTCGGCCCATTACCATTAACTTGGCTAGCGCGTCATACTGAATGCGATAAATATCGCCTGTTTACCGACGAACAGATATCTGGCCCCTTTGAGTCTTGGGTACATCGACATGAATTTGAACTTGAAGCTGGCAAAACTAGGCTGACTGATGCCATTTCCTTCTCCATGCCTGGTGGAGGAACAGTTGAATTTGTCAGTGGTTGGTTAGTGCAAGCGCAATTAGAAGCTATGTTTCGTTATCGCCACTATATAACCAAACGAGAATGTGAGTCACGATAGCAAAATGTCCTGAAAAATACAGTTATCCCAAGATTACAAAGACAAGAAAAAAAGCCATAGACGTTTATTTGCTCCGAATCTGTACCAATGGAAAAGACCACTTTTTCTAACGAGAAAATCTCTCTAGCGCGAACTTTGGAACAGTGGGGTGGCTATGGTAAGTTTCGGCGTTTACTTGCACTGTAGCTTTAAAAACTACAGTGCAACACGGTAATTAATGAACATAATTCGCTGTTTTACCGCTAATTTTTGCATGAATGACCTTCCATAATGCTTCGTCTGTTTAGAAATTACCAGATAGAAACACTGAGTATTGTAAGTATTAAATTTATTTTAGTTCTTTTTTATACTTATTTGCCTAACCGAAAACAGTTTTGGGTATAGCGATTGTATGTGTAATAATAGTTAAAGTATCTTAATGTTTGTACATATTTTTAGAGGATTGGCACTGTCCAATTCAAAACACTGACCACTAATAGAGTTTTCATGATGGTGGTTAGTGCTTTTTATCGTGACTATATTTTAGGGATTTTCATCTGAATACTAGGCAGAGTAAAAACGTGATCCAATTAGAACAACCACCCAATCATCAAACAAAACTGACCCCAGTAGTGAAAAATAAATCTCAGTTTAAGGGAATTTTCATTGCTACGATCATTGTTGCTGTATGGGTCATTAGCCTGAGTTTATTACTTTCCCTTGACATCTCCGAGTTAACATTTTGGATACTATTTCCTAGCATACTTTGGCAAACATTCTTATATACAGGATTATTTATTACATCTCATGATGCTATGCATGGGGTAGTGTTTCCCCAGAACACCAAAATTAATCATTTGATTGGGACATTAACCTTATCTTTTTATGGTCTTTTACCATATAAAAAATTATTAAAAAAACATTGGATACACCACCACCATCCAGCAAGCCAAATAGACCCAGATTTTCATAATGGTAAACACAAAAATTTCTTCGCGTGGTATTTTCATTTTATGAAGGGTTACTGGAGTTGGGGACAAATAATTGCCTTGACTATTATCTATCACTTTAATAATCACGTCCTCCATATACCCACTGCTAATTTAACTTACTTTTGGGTTATTCCTTCACTTTTAAGTTCATTCCAATTATTTTATTTTGGTACTTTCCTACCCCATAGTGAACCCATAGGAGGTTATATTGAGCCTCATCATTCACAAACAATTAACCGTCCGATTTGGTGGTCATTTATCACGTGCTATCATTTTGGCTATCACGAGGAACATCATGAGTATCCCCATGTACCTTGGTGGCAGTTACCAGAAATTTACAAAACAAAATAGTTCTCGTTTATCTAAATATCTTGGAAACAAGAAGAACACGGTAATCTCTAGCATTACCAAATCATTTTTTAAAATTTCTATTAATTCTTCTCTCTGTGTTCTCTGCGCCTCTGTGGTTCATTAAAAAATTAATTCTCACAACTCAGATAGAATTGCTAGATATAGCTTGAACAAGGCATTCTTTGAGATTATCCTTATAATGCCAATTAATAATTCTCGTTTTGTCACCTATAGCCCTGCTTATACAATAGTTCCGACTTACGAATGCTTTAATCGGTGTAGTTACTGCAACTTTCGTAGTGAACCTGGTAAAAGTCCCTGGATGAGTATTTCAGATGCAGAAAATAGTTTAAAATCACTTCAAAACGAAAAAGTCTGCGAAATCCTCATACTCAGTGGTGAAGTGCATCCCCATTCGTCAAGGCGTGAGGCGTGGTTCGAACGAATTTATGATTTGTGCGAGTTAGCACTTTCAATGGAGTTTTTACCACACACCAATGTAGGGCCATTGAGTTTTGATGAAATGCAAAAACTCAAGCGTGTTAATGTTTCGATGGGGTTGATGTTGGAACAGTTAACGCCAACATTATTAAATAGTGTACATCGACACGCGCCGAGTAAATTGCCAGAAGTTCGTTTACAACAATTACAATGGGCAGGAGAGTTGCAAATTCCCTTTACAACTGGCTTACTCTTAGGGATTGGAGAAACCTCTGATGATTGGTGGGAAACTTTAGAAGCTATATCTAACTTGCACCAACGTTACCATCACATTCAAGAAGTTATCCTGCAACCTCATAGTCCAGGAAATCAACAAGCTTTTGAGGCACCTCCTTTTAATCCCCATCAATTACCAGAAGTAATTGCTAAAGCACGTAAGATTTTATCGCCAGATATTACTATTCAAATTCCGCCGAATTTAGTTAAGGATAACTCCTGGTTACTCGCTTGTATCGAAGCCGGTGCGCGAGATTTAGGCGGAATTGGGCCAAAAGATGAGGTAAATCCTGATTATCCTCATATTCAGGAACAGGCTTTGAGAAATATTTTACAACCTGCTGGGTGGGAGTTAGTGCCGCGATCGCCAGTTTATCCGCAATTTGATAGCTGGCTATCGGCAGAATTACAAACCGCAGTCAAGCGATCGCGGAATGCTATGTTATTTGTTTAACATTGCTAGACCCATACCACCAAAATAGGTTCAAATCAAGACTATAAGCGGCAGATTCCCAATCCATCCCTCAGAAGATATAGATAGCAGCCTAAACCCTGTTGTAAAATAGACATAAGAAGGATTTGGGGGGCCATTTACTGGTCATAAACGCCTATAGAAACTATCTACGGAAATCTCCAAGGTTTAAAATCCAGCCAGCTGAAACAACTACAGCGGCTGTATCACCAGCGTATACCAGGCGATCGCATCACCACGCCTGAGTTTTCCCAGCGTCTGGCAGCAATTAGCACAGAAGTCAATCAGCCTGTGTGCGCCTATATCAACCGTCGGGGACAAGTGATTCGCGTCGGGGTAGGTACACCGCGTCAAACGCAAATACCACCAATGGAATTGCCCCGTTACGGTGCAGAACGACTCAGTGGTATTCGTTGTATTGCCACCCATCTGAAGCCAGAACCGCCAAATGAAGCGGCACTCACGGCTATGGCCTTACAACGCTTAGATGCCCTAGTTGTCCTAAACATTACCGGAACCGGCTTTACACGGCGGGGAGGCGGTGCAACTGGATATGTCAAAGAAGCTTATCTAGCTCATCTAATACCCCAAGAGTCTCGCACCCTGATTACTAGTCCTGCTGCTTTCAAAGTAGAACAGAGCAAAATTCAAACCCCAAGTTGGAATATATCGCCACCTATGGGTTTGGATGATCTGGGAGATCAGGATTTAGTAGACTTGGTGGAAAATCTGGAAGCGGAATTCCAGCGCGAATTTATTGCCCAGGAAGTAGATGCTGACCACGATCGCGTGCTAATTGTGGGGCTGATGACCAGTGAGACAACTCCCCTACAATTCCAAGATACCCTATTAGAATTGGCACGTTTAGTTGATACTGCTGGGGGAGATGTATTACAGACAATACAACAAAAGCGATCGCGGGTTCATCCCCAGACGGTAGTTGGCGAAGGTAAGGTGCAAGAAATTGCCCTAACTGCCCAAACACTAGGAGTTAATCTTGTCGTCTTCGACCGCGACCTCTCACCCTCCCAAGTCCGCAACTTAGAATTGCAAATTGGTATCCGGGTAGTTGACCGCACCGAAGTAATTTTGGATATCTTTGCTCAACGCGCTCAGTCCCGTGCCGGTAAATTGCAAGTAGAACTAGCACAGTTAGAATACATGCAACCGCGACTGGCTGGTAGAGGTCGCACCATGTCCAGATTAGGTGGTGGTATTGGGACTCGTGGCCCTGGTGAAACCAAACTGGAAACTGAACGCCGTGCTATTGGGCAGCGCATTTCCCGACTCCAAAAAGAAGTAACTCAGTTGCAAGCCCATCGTTCGCGGTTACGGCAACGAAGGCAGCATCGAGAAATTCCCTCAGTAGCTTTGGTTGGATATACCAATGCTGGTAAGTCTACCCTGTTGAACGCTCTCACAAATGCAGAAGTTTATACAGCCGACCAACTATTTGCCACTCTCGATCCTACTACCCGCCGCCTGGTGATTCCTTATGGTGAAACCAATGAACATCAGGAAATTCTGATTACAGATACGGTAGGGTTCATACACGAACTGCCTGCATCATTAATGGATGCCTTCCGCGCCACCTTGGAGGAAGTCACAGAAGCCGATGCCCTACTGCATTTGGTGGATTTGTCTCACCCAGCTTGGTTGCGTCATATTCGCTCAGTCAGAGAAATCTTAGCGCAAATGCCAATAACTCCTGGCCCGGCGCTAGTGATTTTTAACAAGATCGATCAAGCAAATAGTGAGACACTGGCTTTAGCTAGAGAAGAATTTCCCCTAGCGGTATTTATTTCAGCGAGTCAGCGCTTGGGATTAGAAACCCTACGTCACCGCCTTGCTCAACTGATTGAATATGCCGTTGACAGTAGGTAAATTTTGAGTAACTAATTCAGTGTTAGCACTTTATATTAGTGTCGTGAATATTTAACTTTGGGGAAGGTGATAAATTGCCTTCCCTTATTTATTACATTTTTATATTTGAGTTCTAGTGAGTTTGTTCAAAAATCAAGTCTGATTTTGAACAATATTTTAAATAAAACCCTGATAAAGCTGGCTTTTCACCTCAGTATGTTTTCAAGCATCAAACAAGAGTCCTATATTTAATTTAGCTCATGTACTTAGTGAAAGATTAAAATATCTAATCGTGTAGATTGGCGTGAGATACCTAGTGCAGGCTGGTTTTATCCAGGGTAACGCTGCGCTCTATTCAAGGTACAACTCTTCCTCATAGAATAATCAATATCTTCTAAGAATCTGTTGATTAAGTAATAACATCCAGAAACCAAATATTGATTATTCAGCGTGAATATAGAAAATTATAATTTTAAAAAAATATCAAGTGTAAATACTGAAAATCTCCATTAATTCATAAAAAATATATTGATAATTCCAAATTTAAATTTTTAGCTAACCTCGCCAAACAACGTAGACAAGTGGTATTTGTTTGTGTAAATTTAGACATTGGTAACTTCCATCAAAGAGTTATTTTGAGAGGTCTTAAATATCCTCAATAAAAAGAAAAGGAGTTTCAATCGAGTGTCTCAACCATATTCCAAGAAAATAGCGGGTTATGCAGTCTGTTGTATATCAGCATTAGCTGCGGTGACATTTTCACAGATGTCCCAAGCAGATGCAGCCTCTATGACTTTCTCAGTCACAGGAACTAACTCAGCATCGAATAATGCTCTGGCATCATCAGTCGTGTTTGATGACTTACTCAATCCAGGTAAGTTGACAGTGACCCTGACGAACATGAAAAATGTTTCAGTCCCTTCTGATGTTCTTACATCAGTCTTTTGGGACTATGCAGGATCTCCCTTAAACTTATCGTTAATTTCAGCAACAGCTGCAACTGTCACTCAAAACAACCCCTCTACCACTACAAATAATGTAAATCTTCTCAAGACTTCTACTAATGTCCAAGAATGGGCATTTGCATCTACTACCAATTCCGCAGGTCTTAAGGGAATAACCCAAGACTACGGTTTAGGTACTGCTGGCTTAGGTATTTTTCAAGGCATTGGTGGACAGCAGCAATTTAATTACGGCATTATTGACGGCTACAATGCTAATGCAAATCCAGCAATCAAAGGGGGAAGTTTTGTTGATAATTCGGCCACGTTCGTTTTGTCAGGACTGCCCACTAACTTTGATATAAGCAAAATTGGTAGTGTTCGCTTCCAATATGGCACCGCTTTAAGTGAGCCTAGCATTATAAAAGCACAAGGGACTTATTATAGTCCTCCGCCTCCTCCACCTAAAAAAGTACCTGAACCTGGCACAACAGCCGCCCTTGGTTTATTTGCAGTGGGTGCATTGAAAGTAGTGAGGAAAAAATCTTTAGTAGTAGCCTAAGTGACAGTTTTCTCTGAGAGGGTGACAAGGCAACTCTAAGCTATGCAGGACAATAGTTTGAGAAGATGATGAAGACAAAAAATAGGGAGCATTTTTGTGGCTCCCCTA
>NZ_JBALEQ010000127.1:0-13006 GCF_036917775.1 Nostoc sp. | reverse complement strand
GTATTTACCTACTCGTTCCTGTTAGCTTTTTTCATAGTTTTAGCATAACATCTATACTTCAACATGTAAAAGTTGTTTCTTGACAGGCTCTAAGTCAATTTCTATCGGGGTGAAGTCAATACCTTTTTCCAGTAAGACTACACGGGTACGTTGAGAGAAAGTAGAGGCTTTGGCGAAGTACAGTTGTATGTTGCTCATGAAATCTTTTCCTTGTAATCATCGTAGATGCAGACTATTTGAGATTGCACAACTCCAACTAAAGCAATAAGACAAAAGCCAGATGTGTTAATTAGTGCAGTTAAATAATTGACTGGCAGGTATCTATGTCAGTTAGATGATATATTACAGTTTATCGGTCGATTTAGGGTAGTTTATATATCATACAGTTTTCCTGAAAATATGTATACCTAATCATTAGTGTAACTAAATAAATATCTAGACATAATCAGGCTTGTCAAAAAGAGGTATTATATGTACTCGAAAGCTGACTCTAATAGGCAGATCCGTCTTGGCTTGCTAGTACCCGCAGGTAACATTACGTTTGAGCCTGACTTTCACTCTGCTTTTTCCAGTCAAGTCAGTATTCATAGCCATCGTGTGATTGCTCAACGCTCACACGCTTATGAAAGCTATGAATCAATGGATGACATCAATGAAGAAGCTGTTAAAGAAGTAAAAAAATTAGCTAGAGCCGTGGTACATTTTGGGGCATACGGTTTCACAACAGCAACATTTTACCGAGGGCGAGTTTTTGCCGAACAATTAGAGCAACGTTTGACGCAGGCGCTAGGAGTGCCTGTTGTTGTGCCTGCTCTGGCTCTATTAGAAGCCTTAGCATATCTAAATATTAAGAAAATTTCTGTAGTCACTCCTTATCCAGAGTGGAATAACCAAACGCTAAAAACGTTTTTGAGTGAAGCACCTTTTGAAATAGTGGGGTTTAAGGGTGATGAACGCTCAACAGAAGTAGCAAAAAAGAATTACCTTTGGCATCAGTTACCCAATGAAGCCGCAACTTTCATCAAAGAGGTATCTCACAAAGGTGCAGATGCTATTGTGTTGCCCTGTACAGCATGGAGAACATTTGAGGTGATTGAGGAATTAGAGGATGATTTGAATATTCCTGTAGTCACAGCAAACCAAGCCACAATATGGAGTTTAGCAAGGCGTGCTTCTATTGAATCTGCACTTCGTCAGAGAGGAAAACTGTTTGCTGTTTAGTCACAGAGGTTTTCATAGATTAAATCTTAAAAAGAGGAAATTTCATGTCAGACAAGTCTAATTTACACAACCTGCTTTTAGATGAGGTACTAGCTTACTATGAGCGTGGTTTGGAAGCTGAACGCTTATCAAAGCGTACAAATCCGATTGAATTAGTTCGCACCCAAGAGCTTCTTAGCCGCTACTTACCTCCTTCTCCCGCAGTGATTTTCGATGTTGGTGGCGGCTCAGGTATCTATGCTTGTTGGCTGGCCCAGCTAGGGTATAAAGTTCATCTGATTGATCCAGTTTCTTTGCACGTAGAGCAAGCCCGTTCTGCTTCTCAGCTTCAGCCAGATTATCCACTTGCAAGTGCAGAGGTTGGAGATGCCCGTCAGTTAAATCAAGCAAACAACAGCGTCGATGCTGTTCTTCTATTTGGGCCACTTTATCATTTGATTGAACGTAGCGATCGCATAGCAGCATTACGCGAGGCTAATCGTGTTTTAAAAAGCGGAGGTCTTGTTTTTGCCGTTGCTTGTTCTCGCTTTGCTTCGCTCTTAGACGGTTTATTTCGGGGATGGTTAGACGATCCGGAGTTTGTGGAAATTGTTCATCGGGACTTGCTTGAAGGGCAGCATCGTAATCCGAGTAACCATCCTGCTTACTTTACAACAGCCTTCTTTCATCATCCTGATGAACTAAAAGCAGAGGTAGAAGAAGCAGGGTTATCTTGTGAAAAGCTATTAGCCATAGAAGGCCCAGGCAAATTGCTACAAAATTTTGAGGAACATTGGAGTGAACAAAGTCGCCGTCAAAGACTCCTACAAGCTATTCGTTGGCTGGAGACTGAACCTTCTACACTAGGTGTGAGCGCTCACATTATGGCTATTGCTAAAAAGGTAACAGTCTGACAGCAAGATTCACATTAACCTTATAAATCCTTAGTTGATTAAGTAGAGTGGAAAATTCGTCAACAATGTGCCTATTAGTATTCAAAATTAAAGTAGCTTAAAATTCTGAATGCTAAGGGTTTTATGAGCTTGTCTGCACTTTCAAAGCAATAACATTAAGTCAAAATTAACCTATTCTATAGACCAGTATGCCAACAATTAGGCAAGCTAAACTGCATGATATTCAAGGTATTAAAGTTTTATACAGCCAGTGTGGTTATGGAGGTGATCTCAAGACACTGGAAGAAGATTTAATACTCATTGCTCAACTAGAGGGAGAAATTGTTGGTGCAGTACGTTTATGCCCAGAGACTGGGTTCTTTGTGCTTCGAGGGATGCAGATTCTAGCTCCGTTTCAGCGTCATGGTATTGGTACACAGCTACTTCATGTATGTACCAAGCAACTGGTTGATCAAGTTTGTTACTGTATTCCGTGGCAACATCTGCACTCGTTCTATCAAAAAGTAGGGTTTCAAGAAGCTTCACCAGTCCAAGTACCAGTTCTATTACGTGAACGATTTGATAACTACATTTCCAAAGGAATGAACGTCATTCTAATGTGCCGATTGCCAACTCCATAACAAGATAGATGCAGAAGGATATTTACAGCAAAAAGGTTATATATCAAATTACTTTGTAGCCAAGGAATGGAGAGTTAGCAATACAGTTGAAGAGCTACTAAGTTTTTTCAAAGCACGAGCATACGGTTTATGTTGGCGAGTATCAGATGATATATTTCATCAATTAATAAATGAATTTGAAGAATTTTGTATCAATCATTATGGCTCTTTAAAAACTAATCTCTCCTCTGAGGCTAAGTTTGAAATATGGGTTTACAAAGCAATTTAAAACCTCACAAAAATTATGGATATTTCAATACGCAGCGTTCAGCATGATGAATTATCAGCACTGCTAGACCTGTACAAACATCTGAACCCAACTGATGCTCCCTTACCTGACGCATCAACTCTTGAGAAAATATGGAACGAAATATTGAGCGATTGCAAGATTAATTGCTTTGTAGCCGACTGGGAGGGAAACTTAATTGCCTCTTGTATTTTGGTGATTGTCCCTAATCTGACGCGAGGCGCTCGTCCCTATGGACTAATTGAGAATGTAATAACTCATCCCGATTATCGTCGCCAAGGTGTAGGAAAGCGCCTGATACATCATGCTTTACAATCTGCATGGAGTCATAATTGTTACAAAGTAATGCTCCTCAGTGGAAGGCAAACTAAGGAAGTACTCCAGTTTTACGAAAAAACTGGGTTTAAGAAGGGTATCAAAACTGGTTTTGTGGCTACACCAATATCTGACTGAGGTGGTGTTAAGTTTTTTCGTAGCTAAATATATATAGTGCTTGACTTATGTTTTCACAAGATGTAATTTATCAATATTAGATAAAACATCGGTAACTTAATCGGTTTTTAGTATTTTGTCAAAAAAGAATATCTTTGTAGTAAGTTAACCTAAGTTTAGAGTTAACGGTTTCTGCATAGTATCAAACCTTAAAAATTTTATTAAAATATGGATTTTTCCACAATAAATAATATGATGCAAAAAATAGATTACCGAAAAATTCAACGAAATGGGAAATTGTTCATCTAAAATCCAAAATGATATAAGTTGAAAAAAATGAATCTTATTAATGAACTACAGGCATTCAATTAGAAATAGCCAAATTGAGAATCTTAGAGATGGAAAAAAACTTTACTTTCTCACACTAATATTCATTTCGGGAATAGCGATCGCACTTTTATTCATTAATACAACTGCATTTGCAGCCACAGTCAATCCCTGTCCCCAAGGGATGGCGATGATTTCAGGAGGAACGTTCAAAATGGGGTCTGATAATTCCAGTTTTGTGGAAGAGCGATCGCCTGGAGATGTAACGGTGACTAACTTCTGTATTGATAAATATGAGGTAACAAATGCACAATTTGGTGAATTTGTCAAAGCTACAGGATATGTGACAGTTGCAGAACGTCCCTTATCTCAAGAACAGTTTCCCGATTTACCCGATGAGCAGCGATTACCGGGTTCCTTAGTGTTTGAGATGGTAAAACCGGGTGTCAAGCAAGTTTCCTTTCTGAGTTGGTGGCATTGGACTACTGGCGCGAATTGGCAACATCCCTTTGGGCCAGACAGTGCGATTGCTAGTAAATCTAACTATCCAGTTGTTCATATAGCTTACGAAGATGCTTTAGCCTACGCCAAATGGTCAGAAAAATTCCTACCCACCGAAGCTCAATGGGAATATGCCGCCCGTGGTGGCTTAGATGGTGCAACATACAGTTGGGGCAATGAATATTCTGAACATAGAGCCAATACTTGGCAAGGAATTTTTCCCTTTTTCAACACCAAAGCCGATGGTCACTTGGGCATTGCTCCCGTCGGTTCTTTTGCACCCAATGGTTATGGACTCTATGATATGACCGGCAATGTGTGGGAATGGACTACTGATTTCTTCCAAGTCAGACGCGATCGCAAATCCGATCAAATTAATCCTGTTGCCTTAAATCAAAGCTTTGATCCCAAAAAGCCCGATGAACCAAAGTTACACGTAATCAAGGGGGGATCGTATCTCTGCGCTCCCAATTACTGTAGCCGCTTCCGTCCGGCGGCGCGGGAGTCAGAATCACCCGATACGGGAACTACTCATATCGGGTTTCGGCTAGTTAAAAATTTGGCTGACAGCACACTACCTATCAATCCAAAATCCAAAATCTAAAATCCAAAATTGTATGACTGATCCTCATAAGAGAGATTCTTTGTATGCATCTCTGAAGTTAACTTCTGGTGCGTTCGCGCAGCGTCTCCGAAGGAGAATCGCATTTTTGACAGCCCTGACGCTAATATTTTCCAGCCTCTTACCTCTACCTGCTTGGGCAGACTACGGTGATAAATTACCATTACCCCAACAATCTTTTAAAGGCAAAATTGGCCTGACTTACAAAGAATCACAACCAGACTTCCCCAAACCCATTAAGGCTCCAGAAAAAGCACCAAACGTGTTATTGGTGTTACTTGATGATGTTGGTTTTGGACAAACCAGCACCTTTGGCGGTCTGATCGATACGCCTAACTTAGACCGTCTAGCAGAAAGGGGATTGCGTTATAACCAATTCCACACTACAGCACTCTGCTCTCCTACCAGAGCCGCATTGCTTACAGGACGCAATCACCATTCTGTGAATACAGGTGTGGTTGAGGAGTTAGCCACAGGCTACCCAGGTTATACTGCGATTTTACCTAGAAGTGCGGCAACGATCGCTGAAGTATTGCGAAATTATGGATATAACACGGCGGCCTTTGGCAAATGGCACAATACCCCAGACTATGAAACCAGTGCAGCCGGCCCATTCGATCGCTGGCCAACAGGTTTAGGTTTTGAGTACTTCTATGGATTTCTGGGCGGTGATACCAATCAATGGAGTCCGGCATTGGTGGAAAATACCCAACATATTCAGAAACCAAATCGCCCTGATTATCATCTCACCCCCGATCTAGCAGACCATGCAATTAAGTGGATTCGTACCCAACAAGCGATCGCTCCTGATAAACCCTTCTTTACTTACTTTGCCACTGGCGCTACCCATGCCCCACACCATGCGCCCAAGGAATGGATCGACAAGTACAAGGGTAAATTTGATCGAGGTTGGGATAAATTACGCGAAGACATCTTTGCTCGTCAGCTAGCCTTGGGTGTAATTCCCACCGATACTAAGCTGACTCCTCGCCCGGCAGAACTCCCAGCTTGGGATTCCCTCACTCCCACCGAGCAGAAAGTTTATGCGCGTCAGGCGGAAGTATTTGCAGGTTTCCTCAGCCATACCGATGCACAAATTGGTAGAGTTATTGACGCGATCGATCAACTGGGTGAATTGGATAACACCTTAGTCTTTTTCATCGCCGGGGATAATGGTGCGAGTGCTGAAGGCGGCTTAACAGGTAGTGTCAATGAATTAAAAGTCTTTAATGGCGTAGCAGAAAGTCCTCAAGAAGTTCTCGCGGCTTTTGATGATTTAGGTGGGCCAAAAACCTTCAATCATTTTCATGCAGCTTGGGCTTGGGCAGTGGATAGCCCCTTCCAATGGACAAAACAAATTGCTTCTCACTTCGGCGGAACCCGCAATGGTTTAGTTGTGGCTTGGGGCGAACGTATCAAAAATCGTGGTGAACTGCGGAGCCAATTTCATCATGTAATTGATATTGCGCCTACAATTCTGGAAGCTGTGGGGATTGAAGAACCAGAGGTAGTCAACGGTGTAAAACAACAACCCATCGAAGGTACTAGCCTTGTTTATAGCTTTGATAATCCTGCTGTACCATCCCATCACAAAACCCAGTATTTTGAGATGCTTGGCAATCGTGGCATTTACGATCAAGGTTGGGTAGCAGCCGCCCGTCATGGACGCTTACCTTGGGAGCGTGTCTCCAAAACCACCTTCGATGAAGATAATTGGGAACTATACGATATTACCAAAGACTTCAGTGAAGCCAACGATTTAGCCAAGCAGAACCCTGATAAGTTAGCGCAACTACAAAATCTATTTCTGAAGGAAGCAAAGAAATACAAAGTTCTGCCCTTGGACGATCGCTTACTTCAACGGTTTGATGTCAAAACCCGTTCCAGTCTAACCACAGGACGCAATAACTTTACTTATTACACCTCTGTTGCAGGGATTCCCGAAGGCAGCGCTCCCAATATTAAAAATCGCTCCTTTAGCATCACTGCTGATGTGGATGCTGCTTCATCTGGTACTGAAGGCGTTTTAGTAACTCAAGGTGGACGTTTTGCGGGTTGGAGTTTCTTTTTGCAAGAAGGTAAACCCACCTTTGCTTACAACTTGTTAAATAGCGATCGCACAATCATTCAATCTTCCCAACCAATTGCGATCGGCAAATCCCAAATTAAATTTGACTTTACTTATGACGGTGGCGCTCCGGGAGCAGGCGGTACTGGTAAGCTCTCAATCAACGATCGACAGGTTGCCGAAGGCCGCATTGATAAAACCGTAGGCTACCGATTTGGTTTAGATGAAACCTTTGATGTTGGTCAAGATACTGGCACACCTGCGGTAGATACTTACCAAACACCCTTTGCATTCACCGGTAACTTACAGCAAGTCACCCTGGAATTGAAGTAATAGGAGTTAGGCATCCCTTCGACTTCGCTCAGGGCAAGTGGGCATTGGAAGTGTGGGAGGAGAGGGAAACATAAATTCTCTGCCCACACTCGCCACACTCACTCCTCCGCCCCTCCGCGCCTCTGCGTCTTTGCGTGAGAAAAAAATCATGAACGAAATCTTGTCACTAATCGATAAACTCGCACTTTTCACATTTATCGTGTTCACCATGCTGGGTGCAGGGTTAAGTCTAACCGTACAACAGATTTGGGAACCACTCCGCAACCTCCGCTTAGTCATATCATCACTGCTAACAAATTTTGTGCTAGTGCCGCTTTTTGTATATTTGTTACTACAAGTAGTACATTTAAGCGAACCCCTCAGAGATGGCTTACTGATCATGGCAGTAGCATCAGGGCCTCCAGCACTACCTAAACTTGCCCACATAGTCAAAGGCAATATAGCTTTCTCGGTGGGATTAATGATGTTGCTAATGCTGGGCACAATTTTTTATATGCCGATTGTACTGCCCTTAGTGGTGGAAGGTGTACAAATTAACTCCTGGGACATTGCCAAACCCTTATTGTTAATGATGGTTAGCCCATTGATCATTGGGTTATTCATCAAAGCAAAATTGAGTGCGATCGCTCCCATTATCCAGCCGATTTTGTTCAAATTATCTAATGCTGGATTGCTTTTAGGTCTAGTAGTCAGGCTGATAGTTCACACTAACGATATCATTAGCTTATTACAAACAGGTGCAATTTTAGTTTGTGCTGTTTTCATAGTCTTCTCCTTTAGCGTAGGTTATGTTTTGGGCGGTCCTGGTATCGATACTCAACGAGTGCTAGGAGTCGGAACAGCTCAACGTAATTTTGCCGCAGCATTATTAGTAGCTACAAGTAATTTTGAAGATCCCAGCGTCGTGAGCATCATCATGGTGACAAGTCTTTTAATGATGATCGTAGTTCTGATCGCTGGGCCAAAGTTCATAGAACTAGACCAAGGAATGGGTGTAGAGATAGAGCAGGTAGAGGGTTGAAACTTTCCTAATTGCATAAAATATCTCTGTTGCTCATTTTGAGAAAAAGTCAGGAGCTTGTTCAGTAGAGCTTTGGTAATTTGTTGGTTATGTTAATCATTTGAGGGAGAACTTGAGGCTATGACAAATATTGCATTGATTGTTGGTGCTGGTAGTGGACTCAGTGCCTCACTAGCCCGTGAATTGGCTCCTCAGAATATCCATGTGGCGCATTTTGTGATTGATGGAGGAATCCGTTCTGCTACCCGCATAGAACCAGACGATCAACCAGATAGTTTACTCGATCCAGATGCGTAGGGGTAGCCCGTCGTAGACATCGCTCAAACTTACCTGAGCATTTTCCGCCAACCTCGCAATGCTTGGACTTGGGAAGTTGAATTGCGTCCCTGGGTGGAAAAATTTTGATTTTCACTCTGCTCTAGATATACATAGCAAAGTAATCATTGTAAATTTCTGTATTAGTCATAACTGTAAGTTCTATTTGTTTTTGTTCTTCATCTGTTGCCGAACTCGTAGCCTGGTCTAAGCTTTCTTGAGGAATAAAATCACCACAGTATTCATTCGCCGGTACTGTTGCATTCATCTTCTGGGGATAACTCAATTTGAGATTATTCATGATAGTAATGAATTGACTACGGCTGCGATACTCGTTCCGAGTCGCTCCGCGAACGCTAAATCTGGGATTAAGCTGCTTTTCTTCGCCAATAGTAGAAACAGTGCGGCCTTTATAGTCATGAGCAGGATATACCAAGGTATCATCTGGCAAGGTGAATAAGCGTTGTGTCACCACATCATATAAAGTTCCAGGATCGCCTCCCTGAAAATCTGTGCGTCCACAACCACGAATGAACAAAGCATCACCAGTTAACAGATGGGTTTTGTTAATCAAATATGCTATGTGACTGGCGCTGTGACCTGGCGTGAAAATCGTTTCGATGATTACCGATCCCACCTCTAGGATTTCGCCACCCACAAGAGAGCGATCGGCTTTTGTCACAGCAGTATTCTGGGGAACGATCACCTGAGCGCCTGTTTGTTGCCTGAGTTTGCCTGCCCCTGTGATGTGATCGGCATGAAGGTGAGTTTCTAGACAGTAGCGTAGCTTTAATCCTAGTTCATCTAATGATTGCAAATCGCGGTCAACTTGCTCTAATACAGGATCAACTAGAACAGCATCTCCTGTCTGCTTATCAGCAATTAAATAAGTATAACTACTAGTTGCAGGGTCAAAAAATTGCCGGAATAGGAAAGTTGACTGCGGTATCTCTGCACTGCCATCGTTTAACAAAGGCATCGTTGGAATACTCCGCGCACGCACTGGTAGCGACTGCAACAACGCCTTAGATAATTCCTGCGCCTGTCCCCGTAATTCTGGTACAGCGATAGTTTCCCACAAGTCGCCCTTGCGAGGAGTTCCCAAGGTATAAAACAGCGTCGAAACGTTACCGTCTGCTGCATATAAAGCACCGTAGGTATCTGTATCTAATCCTAAACCGATGGCATTAGGGCGAATTAATTTTTGCGATCGCAAATTAGTAATCAAAGGATGAGGCGATCGGCGATAATCTGCTGCCACCCCTGTACAATTCACCACCCGGCGAACGTGGAAGGTATGATTAGTTTGGGTTTTGCGTTGGGATACAGTCACTGCTACACCATCAGGTAAAGCAAGATATTCCCGAATCCGCCCAGCAGAGATGGTGAGTTGACCAGAATCTAGCATTTCAGTGACAACATTTGCTACTTCTGGGGCAATGCGGTGACGATGCACGTCCCAATACGGTGTCAAATGACGCAAAAAACGTTGCTGTTCCTCCGTCGGTAGTTTTTGCCAGATTTTCTGATTTATGGGGCGCAGAGAATCAATTACTGCTCGCCAGTCGTAGCCTTGGGTAGCAGCAATTTCCACCTCGGCACGTAGCCGACGTAACCAGGAACGCACACTTTTTGGTGAATTTTCTAGCGTCAAGAAGCAGGGATAAGGTTGAGCCGCTTGATGTTTGAGGGGAAATAATCCTCGTCGGGACACAGCATAAATTTTACCCCGATGTTGGCGATCGCTCAGAGATAGAACCATATCCACCATTGTCAGCCCCGTACCAATTAGCAACACAGGTGCATCAGCATCAAGGTCTGCTAGGGCATCGGCTGACCAAGCATTCCGCAGATAATCATCATTACTATTTGGGTTTTGAATAGCGGGGGGTGCAGAAGGTGAGTTCCCCAATGCCAACACAACTCTGTCTGCCGCAAAACAGCGACCACTACGTAGAGAAATCATTGCGCCTTTTTCTTCAGGCTGTACTCCTACCACTTCATCGGTCAAGCGTTCTAGTCGCACATCACTGGGTGCTGTGGCTTCTGCTTCTGCTAAAACCGATTGAATGTATAAACCATAAACCTTACGAGGTATGAAGGTACTGGCATTTACTTCTTCTGAAAAAAATACTGTTAACTCATCGCGGTTGTGCTGAAGCCAACGTAACAAATGCCCTGGATCATGGGCAAATGCACTCATGTTGCCTGCCGATACATTTAGCAAATGACAGTTGGTATCTGTGCTGTAGGCGATTCCCTTGCCAATTTGATCGCTACGCTCAATCAGCTTAATGGTGAGGGGTTGACTAGCAGTTTTCAATAGGTGGGTAGCAACTAGAGAACCACTAAAACCTCCGCCAACAATAGCGATCGCGGTTGGAGTTTGAGCAGTTAAAAAACTAGGGTTCATGGCGGTTTTAGTTAGAATCAATAGTTACTCTGATTTCATCAAGTCTCTTTACTGGGACTAAATGCTTTTCCAACCCAGCTAAAAAATTTAAGATTTTATTTACTATAAATTTTTATATTACCTATAGCTGACATTTGGGATCAAGTGGCTTGGGCATACCTTACTCCACGTCTTCGCCAATCGCGCGATAGTAAGCAGCGATCGCAGCTTCTTGCTCACATTGTATGTGACTTCAGGTAGAATTTGCCCAAGACAGAAGGTAAAAGTTGTCCGCGTTGTCACTTGACACGATCTGTATCTTTGGATATCATTCAACTATATGGTTGAATCAAATGTAGCCCTTGATAAAATTTTTGCTGCTTTGGCTGATGTGACGCGGCGAGACATTCTGAAGCGGGTATCAACAGCAGAACATACGATCGGCGAATTAGCACAACCCTATGCGATGTCTTTTGCAGCGATAGCAAAGCACATTAGTGTGTTGGAGAAAGCTGGACTGATTACCAAGCGTCGAAGTGGTAAGGAGAAAGTTATTCAGATTCAGCCGAAAACTCTCAAAGTAGCCGCAGCGTATCTGGGTAAGCTTTTAGAACCAAACGATTAATTACAATTGCGATGGCTACGCCGACCAAAGGTACGCGGTATCCGATTGATTTAATTGTGGAATATTCTGTCAGCTAAAATCCAGAAAGTGTATCCTTGTAGTAAAAGCAAACGTCTATGCAAGTTACATTTGACTTACCTGATGAAGTTGTCAATCAGCTTCAACCCTTTGCAGACAAACTGCCTCAAATCCTAGAGTTGGGGTTACGAGAACTGAATGCGATCGCTCAGTCAGGATTTTCAGGTATGGCTGAAGTCGTAGAATTTCTGGCAAGCCTACCCACTGCTGAAGCCATTATTGCCCTGCGTCCCTCTGAATCCCTGCAAGCTCAAATTAACACTCTGGTAGAAAAAAATCGGACGGTAGGTTTAACCGCCACAGAAGAGCAGCAATGGCAAGGGTATCAATATTTAGAGCATATTGTCAGAATGGCTAAGGCTAGAGCTTTATTGAAGATCAAAGAAGCTGGCGCAGAATGAGCAAAACCTATATTCCTGTCGCTCTCCGAAGACAGGTTTATGAACGGGCAAAAGCTTGTTGTGAGTATTGTCTGATTCCTGATGTCGCTACCTTTGCGCCTCATGAGATTGACCACATCATTGCTGAACAACATAGTGGACGGACTGAAGCGGAAAATTTAGCACTATCCTGTACTCTGTGCAATAAGCACAAAGGAAGTGATCTCGCCTCTGTCGATCCAGAAACCGGAAAAATCGTACCCTTGTATCATCCTCGCCAAGACATCTGGCATGAACATTTTCGCCTGAGTGGGTCTGAATTTGTGCCTTTAAGCTCCATAGGTCGGGTTACAATTGGGTTATTGCAGTTAAACCGTCGTGACAGAGTTGAGGAGCGTCAGCTTTTACTACAAGCTGGAATAATCGATCCATAAGGTCGGCGATCGCCTCAATGTCCCAAGCTCTCACATTATGCTTTAAGTTACATCGTTGTCACTGTAAGGATAAAGTGGCTCTTGGCAACTTTTGGTGATCTTGGTTGGGGTAAGGCATCTATGCTGACGGGAGACGGCAGAAGGAAGAGGAAGGAAAAATTCCTACAATTGAAGCTCTGCTTGGATTATAGAACATCTGCATCACTTGAAAGCCTTCTTGCAATCGCCCCTTGAAGTCACAAATCCCACGCCCGGATAAGAAAACGTTTTAAAACCTTCTGCCTCCTGCCTTCTGCCTTAAAGTGCGTAACCTTTCATCATCACCAAAAGTTGCCAAGAACCCATAAGTTGTCCGCTACGGACAGCTTAGAGCCTGTCAAGAAACAACTTTTACATGTTGAAGTATAGATGTTATGCTAAAACTATGAAAAAAGCTAACAGGAACGAGTAGGTAAATA
>NZ_JBALEQ010000126.1:0-9919 GCF_036917775.1 Nostoc sp. | reverse complement strand
AACTATTTTTTCTCGAAGATCTACAGAGTATGACTTCATTTAAAAGTATTTATATTTTAATCTAGTGTACCTTACAACAGACGGAAGTGCTGTAAGCCTGTCAAAAATATTGGGATACGGGTGGAAAAATCCACCCCTAAACTCTACTTTCTTTCTGGGTGTGCTGCATCTTCTGATGAAGCATTACCCATTTGGTTAATTGTGGCAATCATCTGATACAAACGCCCCAAGTCGCGTTGATTGAAGTACAAAATGAGGCGGGGTAGTTCAACTGTTTCATCTTGTGCTTCTTGAGGTAATGCCTGACTTTTATCAATCCGTCCTTTAACAATAATGTCACTGAAATCAGCATTGAGTTGATCTACAAGATAGTCTGATATATCTGTCTTCAGACGGATGACTAATTGCTCACCTACATACCTACAGGAGTGATAAACCTGGTAAAAACGAGTAATAGCGTCACAAGCCACATCCAGGTTGTCTGTCACCGTGTAAAGGCTGGGGTCTTCAGGACTGACAAGACCATTTTGGACTAATTGCTTATCAATATATTCGCTCCAAGACCGCCAGTAATCACCACCAGGATGGTCAATTAAAACGAGAGGTACTGGGCCAAACTTACCATTCTGGCTTAATGTCATACATTCAAAAGCTTCATCTTGAGTGCCAAAGCCTCCCGGAAATAAGGCTACAGCATCACTTTCTTTGAGGAGAAAAAGCTTGCGAGTAAAGAAATATTTGAAAATAATTAGCTTGGGATCGCCCTCTATAAAAGGGTTTGCTTCTTGTTCAAAGGGTAATTGAATATTTAATCCAAAGGAATTTTCTCGCCCAGCACCTTCGTGACCCGCCTGCATGATTCCACCGCCACCGCCGGTCATCACCATAAATCCTAATTGAGAAACAGCGCGAGCAAACTCAAGGGCCATTTGGTACTCTGGCGTATCTGGCGCTAGACGAGCAGAACCGAAGATGGTGACTTTGCGAACGTGTCGATAATCATAAAAAAGCTGGAAACCGCGTTCCATATCTGCTAACGCAGCCGACAATATTTTCCAATCGAGACGCTCAATTTCGGTATCAGCAAGACGAACAATAGTAGCAAGTGCTTGCTGAATAAATTGCCGATTTTTTAATGTCGGTAGACGAACGACCAATTCAGCGATATCCGCCTGTAAAGACTCTAATGTGTCAAATGACGCAGATGAAGTCATGAGAACTGCCGCAACAATGGCATTATATTCTACGTGAATGACTTACACTCTAGCAAGCGGGATATAGCCCCCTGAATATCAATATCCATTAGCATCTGAATAATTTAAAAACGACAGAGATGTTGAGGACGCAAAGGACATAAATCATAAATAAAGATATCACCACGTCCTCAGTTCAACCCCAGTTCTTCTTTCAATGCCTCCGGGACATTAACTGCTGTCTTTAATCCCCGCACACCTTCCCATTGCTGTTTTTTACCCCAAGTCATTTTTTCCATATTGGCATCGCTGAGGTCTGCACCATTGAGAATGGCGTAACTTAGGTTACTGTGGCTGAGATTCGCGCCATTGAGAATCGCACCACTCAGGTTACTGCCACTGAGGTTAGCGCTGTTAAGGTTGGCATAGCTGAAGTCTGTACCGAAAAGGATCGCGTCGGTGAGATCGGCACCACTGAGGTTGGCTTCGCTGAGAATTACCCCACTGAGGTCGGCTTCGTTGAGGCTTACCCGACTCAGGTCTACACCGCTAAGGTCTGCGCCTAAGAACATTGCACCGTTAAGTCTGGCATTGTTTAGTTTGGCACCATTAAGTTTGGCATAGCTAAGGTCAGCAGCCATGAGTATGGCATCACTAAGGTTGGTGCTGAAAAGAATTGTGTCGCTGAGGTTAGTACCGTTAAGGATGGCATGACTCAAATTAGCACCACTGAGGTCAGCGCGGCAGAGGTCAGCATGGTTAAGGTTGACGTTGCTGAGGTTGGCTTCACTTAAATTCGCACCAAAAAGAATGGCGTTGCTGAGGTCGGCGCGGTTGAGATCGGCGCTGCTAAGGTCGGTGCGGCTGAGGTCAGCGCGATTCAAGTCGGCGCGGCTGAGGTTGGTACTGCTGAGGTCGGCGCGATTCAAGTCGGCGCGGCTAAGGTTGGCACAGCTAAGGTTAGCACCACTAAGATTAGTGCTGCTGAGATCAGCACCAGTGAGGTTAGCCCCAGTGAGGTTAGCGCCACTAAGGTTAGCATCGCCGAAGTTGGCACCGCTAAGGTTAGCACCTATGAAGTTTACGCCAGTTAAGTTGGCATCGCCGAGATAAGCAAGGCTGAGATCAGCACCGCTAAAGTCTGCCCCGGTAAGGTTGGCATCGCCCAAGTAAGCATTACGGAAGTTACCACCTTTGAGGAATTGCCCGACTATACTGCTAAAGTTGCCAATGTCTAGGGCATCGCTATAGTTAATGATCCGCAGCAGTTGGGATGTGAAAAAATTGTCTGTATCTGGCTGGGCTGATGGATAGAAGGTAATTTTTTCTTTGAGTTCATCTTGCTCTTGAGCGTAGCGGTGTAACTCTAACAGTAAAATCAGTACGTTCAATCCTGTATAGATGTCTATCTGTCTCAGCCCGATCGCAATATTTTGAGTTGCTAGCTTTAATTTTGTTTTCTGAGGCAGGTTATCATCTGGTGTAGCATCAATAAATTCTCCCTGACACCAGCGACGATAAAAATCTTCTAGCCGCCAGAAAAGCACTTCTGGGTCAATCTTTTGACTAGTCACCACCAATTCCATTATTTGGTTGACTATTTCTGATTTCAGCGCTCCATTGCCTAGTAAATCATAAATCTCTTCATACATCTGGCGATGTCTACGAGGGGCTACGCCTATGCACACTGTTAAGCATAAATCTGATGGTAGCGGCCCCGATATGCGATCGCCTATCTTAGAAGTCAAACTGCTATTTGATATTGTCCATTTTTCTAGGCTTTCTTGCAGTCTTTGAAACCATAAATCTTCCTGTATACCTTGAGCAAATTTAACGCTTTTGTTTACTTTAATAGTTTTTCCTGGAGATAAACCGACTTTAGTTTCCACCGATGTAGTCTTTGGCATCTCTTGTAAGCTTATATCCCTCACATAATTTCTCAGCAGTTGCCAAACTTGAGATAAATATGTTGACATTTCTGTGTCCGTTGTTACATTTAAATTACTGTTTTGATAATCTGGAACTAAAATTTTTTTTCTGTTACTTTGTTTATCATTGCCAAAAATAAATAGTATCAATAAATACTACACGAAAAATATCATGTGTTGTCGATATCTATGATGGGCTGCACTGACGGCGTTTTTGAGGGTGGCTTCTTGCTAACCCTTAGTCACATCAAGCTTCTTCTCTTGATGTAAATAAGTCTGATCGGAAAAATTCTTTCAAAAATCAAGTAATTTTCCGACTTTGGTTGATTTGTTATACTTTTTTCCCAAGATATTTACTAGTCTGATGTAAAAATAATACTTACTCATTGTAAAAGACGCAATTGTTAGGAAAAATTCATCTGTACAACAGCGTGAACATTGCGGAAAAATGGCAAATAAAATTGAAGTCTAAACTTTACTGCTTTATATAAAGCAGCTAAAAGAATCAGCAAAAAGCAGGCTACATAACTTTGCAAAAGTTAAAAATTAACTACCGAATCGTTATTGGGGGATTGATGCGATGAACAACAGATTAACTTTTTATATGATTTTGTTACATGGTTTGTTTTTAGGAATAACAACAGCTAACGCCAAATCACCATTTGTCAATGGAATTGCTCCAGATTTTTCAGCGAACCATAAGGCTGTAAAAAGCTTAGTTACAGCCGATAATCAGTTAACGGCAGAAACTTCTTCAACTAAAATCTCAGCATTATCGCTCAATAGCATCAATATTTCTCAGAAACAGAGGCTACCGTCAGGGCAAGTGTGGGTGGTTAATCAAAATAAACACCTACAGCCTCAACCGTTTATTTGGGTAGTGAAAGATTCTAAAAAAGCAGGACAGCAACCATTTTTGCAAGTTGCAAAACCCGCAGAAAAGCCTAAGCCTGCCAAAACACCAGCAAAGGATGATTTAGAGGTTTTTGATGAAGTAGTGAAAGATACCCAAAAGTCAGGGGGACTGTTCACCCTTTATCGCAATAAAGAAAAGAATAAAATTTATCTAGAAATTAAGCCAGAGCAACTCAATAAAAATTACCTCGCTACGGCAACCCTAGAATCGGGCATTGGGGAACGGGGTATTTACAGTGGTATGCCTCTACAAGATTTTTTGTTTTATTTCCAACGGGTAGATGATAAATTAAACTTTGTTATCCGCAATGTCAATTTTCGCACTCGTGAGGGAGATCCTCAAGCGCGATCGCTAGCTCGGTCTTTTAGTGATTCTGTACTCTACAGCATTTCTATAAAAAGCATTCATCCCCAACGCAAAACTCTTCTGATCGATTTGGGCGATTTATTACTGACAGATTTAGGCGGATTATCTACAAGTTTAGGAGTCCCAGCAACCACAGATCAGTCCTATTTTGGTACTGCTAAAGCTTTTCCGCAAAACTTAGAAATTGAGTCAGTTTTAAATTTCTCTGGTAGCAGCGATCGTGACAGCGAAACACCAAGTTTTGGCTCGTTAGCTGATAACCGTGGCTATACCTTGCGCGTCCATTATAGTCTCTCCCAGCTACCTGAAAAAGATTATCGACCGCGCCTTGCTGACGATCGCATTGGCTATTTCATCACCGCCTACCAAGATTTATCCAAAGACGATCGCGGCGATTCTTTTGTCCGTTACATAAATCGCTGGGATTTAGAAAAACAAGACCCAAAAGCATTGATTTCTCGCCCCAAAAAACCAATTGTCTTCTGGATTGATAACGCTGTGCCCTTAGAGTACCGCGATGCGATGAAAGAAGGTATCCTAATGTGGAACAAAGCCTTTCTCAAAGCGGGATTCAAGGATGCAATTGAAGTCCGCCAGATGCCAGATGATGCAACATGGGACCCAGCAGATATTCGTTACAACACAATTCGCTGGATCAACACAGTCGATGGTTATTTTGCAATGGGGCCATCCCGCGTTAATCCGTTGACTGGAGAAATTTTGGATGCAGACATTCTCGTAGATGCCAGCTTTATCCGGGCGCTTAAAAATGAGTATCGCAAAATTGTCCAACCCAGTCAAACACAAAGCCAGATGACCTTATCAGCTTTGATGCAAAATCGTCTACTTTGCGCCAATGGTTTAGATGGTAAAAACAACGCTTTACCCAAGCAGATGCCAGGGCAACAAGAGTTGTTGAACCGCTTATCTAAAATGGCAGGCGAATACGATTTATGCTATGGGATGGAAGCTGCTAACCAGTTTGCCCTTGGTTCCCTGGCGATGTCACTATTGCCAGATACCATGGCCACTCCAGATCAGGTGAAAGAATATATCAATCAATATTTACGTTTAATCATCGCTCACGAAGTTGGACATACTCTTGGTTTACGTCATAACTTTCGTGGTAGTACTCTGCTAGCACCGGAGGAGATGAATAATACGGAAATTACCAAAAATAAAGGTCTGACAACTTCCGTAATGGACTATATTCCCCCAAATATTGCCCCTCAAGGGACAAAACAGGGAGATTATTTTCCCAGTATGGTGGGGCCTTATGATGAATGGGCGATTAAGTACGGCTACATTCCAATTAAGACATCAACTCCCATAGCAGAAAAGCCAATTTTGGAAGAAATTGCCGCCCAATCCTATAAGCCAGAGTTGAGTTATTCTACAGATGAAGATGTGTATGATCTTGACCCAACTGCTGATGCTTGGGATAACAGTGGTAATGTGCTGCTTTATTCTCAGTGGCAGTTGAATAATTCGCGGGTGATGTGGGAACGTCTCGATAAGCGTTATCCATTAGCTGGTGATAGTTACAGCGATGTCAGCGAACGTTTTAGTACAGTATTGGGTAACTATTTTCAACAAATATATTACACCACTAAATACATCGGCGGACAGTCTTTTTATCGCATTCACCCTAGCGAAATCCCCTCTGGAATTGGGCAAAAGCGATTACCATTTGAAGCAGTACCAGTTAAAGAACAACGACAAGCTTTAGAAACCTTGCAAAAATATTTGTTTGCAGAAGATGCCCTGAGCTTTTCACCAGAACTACTGAATAAATTAGCACCTTCCCGTTGGCGACATTGGGGTAGTTCTCCCCAAGTTGGTCGTTTGGATTTTCCTATTCATGACTTGGTGCTGCTCATGCAGGGTTCTGTATTGCGAGATTTACTCTCAGGCGATCGCCTCTCTCGCCTCAAGGATATTGAACTTAAAACTAAAGCAGAAAATGCACTGACTCTACCAGAACTATTTGACACTTTGCAATCAGGTATCTGGACAGAAGTAATCAAACCAAAAGGTAAACCAATGAAGATTGCCAGTTTACGGCGAGGCTTGCAGCGACAATACCTGGACATTTTGACTGATATGGTGTTGCGAAAGCAATATGTCCCAGAAGATGCTCGGACTCTGGCTTGGTATAAACTCAAACAATTAGATGAGAAACTCAAGGGAGTTAATTCTGAGGATGAATACACCAAAGCGCATTTATTAGAAACACGCGATCGCATTGAGAAAGTCTTGAATGCACCGTTGCAAGCGAATTAAACATGTAGAGACGCGATTAATCGCGTCTCTTTGGCAAAATACATCAAGTTGCTGTTTTAGAAATAAAAAACTCAAAATGAGGCAGCAGATGAGCGAGTTTCCTGCTGCTACCTCTGCTTTCTCCTAACTACTCAACGCCTTTAAGAACCGTTGCAAACTCTTAAATACACTGGGCTTTCTTGCAGGTGCAGTGTTTGTTGTTGTTTGCGGTTGTCCTTTTAAAAGGATCTGATCCAAATCATCACCCGATGGTTTTGTGGGTAATTCAGCAATTCTTTGATATTCGCCATCGGTTTCCAACCAAACTTCCCACTGTCCTGGATAGCAGCGAGATAGGGCACTTTGCTCGTCTATGGGGCGCAGGTAATAACAAGATTCAATGGTATTAGTGAAACGCAGGCGAGTTTGCCTTGCTGAATAACCAATGCCCACAGTTCCAGAATCTTCTAGACGGGGATTTAAAAAGACTACAGGGCGATCGCCTATTTCTTGACATAGCTTTTCTACCTGCGGTACTTCTACGGAAGTGGGGGCAATGAATAAGAAAATCTCATCCTCTGGCTGAATTTTTGTTTGTAAGGAAGCAGTTCTTCCCGTACCAATATCCAAAATTTGAAATGGTGCATCTGTCCAATTACGGCGGGCTAAGGCCGCAGCCCCCGCGTCAGCAAAAAAAATCTTCAAGCGGGAATCGTATTCTGTAAACAGTGGCAAAAATTGTTCCGCCACCGGCATAAACTTGAGTTCTGGAAACAAGAACTCAACTTGTATGCGAGTACAACCATCTGCAAGGGCAGCTTGGACAGCTGTACGAGATTGGGCGATCGCATCTTCAAGGGTGTTAGGAAGTTCACTCATAGTTTTTTATGTCGCTTTAGCATTACTTCCATTGTTCCAGTATTGGCTATGATTGAGGGAGTAAACACAAAGCTGCTTTACATTTCAAATTTAGAGTGCGATCGCATACAAGACACAGTTAAAATTTTACCTGTTGGAAAAAGACTCGTTTAAAACTTTCATCGACAATGGCATAGAGCGCCGATCAGATAAAACCTAGATATTTTGATACGCGATACGCAAGCAAAATCCCTGCAATACCACCAATAACGCTAAAGAAGATCGAGGCGAACGATAGCAAACTTCCACCCCACAAGACTGGGATGTAGCTGCCAATCGTAGAGCCAATAAACACCCCAATCCCAATGATGAATTTATTCATTCAATAAAAGCCTCAAAAGTCATAAAAATTAAGTCGTGCTTGAACTCCTTTATGACTCAAAATATTACCTTTTAGGAAAAACTCGTTTAACAATACCGAATACCTCGCCTATTCACAACTACTCAACCCAGTTTTCTAATAGGAACGTAGAAATACGAGAAAACTCTCGCACATTATTGGTGACGAGGGTAACTCCTAAACTCAGCGCATGAGAAGCAATGAGCATATCCATTGCACCAATAATAAGTCCTCTACTTTCGAGATCACTTCTGATGCTGCCGTAAATAGTTGCAGATGCTTGATTAAATTCGACAATTTCTAGAGGTAGCAGAAATTGCATCAGGGCGATGCGGTTTTTCTCTTGCTGTTGACTTTTCGCAACTCCATATTCGAGTTCGGCAACGGTGACGGAAGAGATAGCAACATCAGAAATGGTAAGGGTTTGAAATTTATCCAGTACTTTTTGGGGTTTTTGCTTTATCAGGTAAATGCAGATGTTCGTATCAAGCAGGTATCGCATTTAAAAACTTTCTCTAGTGTCAAGAACTGGCTGATTTCTAGTAGTCATGAAGTCATCAGAAAAATTGTCTAGACTATCAATAAGGGATTCCCAAGGGTTGTCTTTGGCAATGAGGACAATGGCGTTACCAATTTTTTTGATATAAACTTCAGTCCCAGTAAGTTGAAAGTCTTCGGGTAAAATAACGATTTGGTGAGTGCCATCAGTGGTGAGTTTAGCAGTGTTCATGGTGTTATTGTCCTGAAATTAGCTAATATTTCTGGTCTGGTTAGCACGAAATTTGATGAATGCAACTCTGAAACTTGCTTGAGTAGCTCATTGTTAAACCGAATCTATGGAAATCCTAGCAGTCCTGCCGAGGAATATGACGGTTACGAAAGGATCAATATAGTAAAGACGATCGCCTATGGCCAGTTATGTGTTGCCGAAAGTGATCGCAAACTGCATAAATATCGCCCTTACTCAGGAACTTACATGAGAATTGCGATCGCATTGGAGACACGCTCAAAATTTTACCTATTTGTAAAAAACTGGGGTGATGCTTTCGGCAGCAGTGACATAGAGTGCTAAGTGCTACCTTTTCCTGTTCGTAGACGCTGCGCCAACAATCGGCAAACCCCTAGAACACAATGTCATTACACCAGCTAAAATATCACTTGACTAAATTGTTATTGCTAAGTTATCTTTGCTTTTACCAAGGTATCATTAGCTACATTTATTGGTGGTATTAAAGAACCATCTGAATATATCTAATTATCTACTCAAAAAGATGTTATGGGCAGAATATGAAAAGAGTATTAGAAAACTTAGCTAACTGGGTTTTTCCTGCTTTAATTGGTGCTTTATTAAGTTCTATAGCTACTATTTTAGTTACTCAAGAACAAAATAAAACTAGATATTTGGACTATGCGCTTAACGAAACAAATATTATAGGTTCAGAAAGAAATATTCCAAAGGATAAAATAAAAGTTATTTTTAATAATGATAATAAAAATCCAGTAGAAGAAGTTAGTCAAGTTCAGCTTTTACTCTATAACTTATCCGATCAAGATTATGAAAATGTAGATTTATATATTGATATAATTCCCAAATCAAATGTGATTAAACCCTTGATAATAATAGCTGATCAAATTGGGGGAAGTATTAAAGATGCTGTAGAAAATAAGACTAGTCTGAAGCCTCCAGACAATCCTAAAGGACAGAGATTTGGTTATAGGATAAAAAACATTAATCGCTCTAAAATAGACAAGATATCTGAAAAAAACGACTTAGAGATTCCTCAACCTATATTCAAAATCACATATACAATTATAGGCAATAAATCAGATGAAGTTCAAGTAGTACCCAGTATATTAGCAAAAGGTCTATCTGAACGAAAGCTATCGTATGATAATCTCTTTAACCCGGATTTCTCACAAACAATAAAAAATCCATTCACAGCACTCGAACTAAGACATTTTTTTGATACATCATCAATTGGAAATTAAGTGAGTA
>NZ_JBALEQ010000125.1:0-15170 GCF_036917775.1 Nostoc sp. | reverse complement strand
TATAGGGGATCTAGCAGCGCCGCAAAATTAATGACATAGACTACTAGTACCGCAAGGCGGCAGTCAAAAGTCAAAAGAATTATATTCCCAGCTTTTGCGCCATTTGAAATAGTATTTTTATTTTCGCCGTGGTGTACTAGTGAAGCGATCGCCCCAAAAATTATCAGAGTCTGACTTGAATTTTAGTTAAATTTGTGAACGCCATTTCTGAAAAGCAATCTCGTAATCCTCTGATTTACTATGATAAACCCCCCACCAATGAAAAAATAATCCTAACCCCCATCCTAATGCTGGGAAAATAGCCCAAAAATAACTAGGACTAGTGATTAAATTCAAGAGAATGAGGAATAAATTCACTGCCAAGAAGGAAACAAAATGCCCCCAAAAAGCTCTGCGTCGGAAAGTATTAAATGTGCGTCGTGACCGTTCTTCTTCTTGCTGAACTAACCACTTTTTTTCAGTTTTTTCCAAAATATCAGAAGAAATGCCTAACTCAGATGCCATTTCTATAAGCTGTTCTCGTGAAAATTCACCTTCCTGTTTCCGGGTGAGTGCTATTTCAAGGATTTTTTGCACATCTTCTGAATCGTAAGTCATTTTAACTACCTTATAAGTTTGTGTGTAAATGCGCTTTTGATTTCACGAAGTTTTCAATAGGCTTCGTTCAATTCAGTTAGCGAACGTCTCCACATTTTGCACCCAATACTTAGTGACATTCACAACCTTATTATTTTCTCATAACTGATTTATGGCTACTGTATTTGTCAATACCTAAACCCTTATTTTCGCTTAGATAGAGAATGTTTGAAAAGTTCTCTTCTCGGTAAAAAAAACGTTTAGATCCCCCTAAATCCCCCTTAAAAAGAGGAACTTTTACTCCGGGTTCCCCCCTTTTTTAGACAGGGCTGTTTCATTACCTAAAAGGCGCTGATTTACAAGCGTTTCAAGCAAAAAAGCCAGGTGACTAAAAAATCTGATTGGGCAAGAAAATGGTGTTTGCACAGATGTGGAAATTATAACTAATCAGCTGGACATGATATGAACGATATCTTGTAGTGATGTCTGCAATGTCTCCCTAAAAGAGTAAAGACGCGATAAATCGCGTCTCTACTTATTGTTACGATCGCAACTTGGATTAATTCTTCGCCTGTGGTTGCGAACCAGGAATCGTTACATCTATTGGTGTCACCTTTGTTGCTAGCTGCGTCAATGGCGGTTGAATGGCAGCTTGATTCCCGACTACTAGAGTCACAATCTTTTCAGGCTTGAGATATTCTCGTGCTACCCGTTGCACGTCAGCAGCTGTAGTGGCGGCGACGGCTTTTTGATAGCGAAAAAGAAAATCAGCCGGATAGCCATAATATTCGTATCGCATCAACCGTGATAAGGTTTGGCTGGGGTCTTGAAAGTTGAATACAAAGGAGTTGAGTGTAGACTCTTTGGCAAAAGCCAGTTCTTTTGCTGTCACTCTTTGAGTTTGAATTCGCTTGATTTCAGCTTGTAAGGCTTTGACAAACTGCACGGTAGCATCTGATCGCGTTTGTCCACCAGCAATAAACATCCCAGGATAGTCATAGCGGGGACTCCACTGGCCATAAACAGAGTAAGCTAAACCTTGGCGCGATCGCAATTCATTAAATAAGCGTCCACCAAATCCATTTAACACCCCATTCAAGACATCCAGCGCCGCATAATCGGGGCTGTCGAACCGTCCACCTAAATGGCCGATAAGTACACTACTTTGGGTTAATTGTGGCTGATTGACAAAAAACACTCCACCTGTGTTAGCTGGCGAAACCGATGGTAATTTGGGTTTAGCAATACCTGGGTTGCGGTTCCAATCGCCAAACTTAGCTTGAATGAGCGATCGCATTTTCTTAGAGTTAAAATCCCCCACAATCCCCAAAATTATATTATTGGGGTGGAAATATTGCTGATAAAAGTTGATCAAATCCTCACGCTCAACCTTATCCACCGTTGCATACTCTATGGTGCGAGAGTATGGACTATCTTTCCCATAGATCAATTTCTTAAATTCTCGACTGGCAATCCCATCTGGATTATCATTGCGACGGGCAATGCCACCCTTAGCTTGAGTTTTCGCTAAGTCTAGCTTTTCTTGAGCAAATGCTGGCGATCGCAGCACCTCGGCAAATAGCCCAAACACCGTTTCTAAATCTTCACTCAGCGCATCAAAGCTAGCACTACCAGAACCTTCGCCAATACTAGCTTCTACAGATGCCGCCCGTTGTTCCAACATCTCATTGAGTTCATCAGCCGAATGTTGCTTAGTTCCCCCAGTTCGCATTACCGCGCCCGTAAAACCAGCTAACCCGACTTTCTCCATTGGTTCCAAGCGATTTCCTGTCCGCACAAACGCCGTTCCATTCACCAACGGCAATTCGTGATCCTCCATCAAATAGACAACCAAGCCATTTTGAAGCACAAACCGTTCATATTTCGGTATTTTAATCTCAGGTAGCGCTGGCAACTGCAACTCACTATAATGCTTTGCCTCAGTCGTCGCCGCCAGAGAAAAATTACAAGTTAAAAGTAAACATGCAAAAACAGCAACCAAAGCATAAATTAACCCCTTCCCATTTTTGATTTTCAACGCTATAGACCTTTTACCCTTCACCTTATACCTCTGCATATCTTTTCTTCCTTTGCGACCTTGGCGACTTGGCGGTTCGTTTCTCTTATCCTTCCTTCGACAACAACTTCCCAATCGTGCGATTCCCCGGCGTAAAAGTCTCCTTCGCCACTCGCACAATATCAGCCGTCGTTACCGCCGAAATATCATCCAACTGCTTAAACAAATTCCGCCAAGAGCCAGTTTTCACCTCATATTCCAACAACTGTTGAGCCATCCCCATATTTGAATCTAGGGTACGCAGCAAACCCGCCCGTGCTTGGGTTTTCACCCGTTCCAAATCAACCGCCGCTACAGGTTCAGTTTTTAATTTGTCAATTTCTTGGCGCAAAGCCACCGCCACTTCATCAACTGTATGACCAGGAGCCGTGAGAGCATAGAAAAATATCAGGTTTGGATACTTATCTCCAGGAAACCCACTGTAACCTTGAGCATTTAGCGCCAAACGCTGTTTTTCTACCAAAGATTTATACAAGCGCGACGTGCGCCCATCACTTAACAAACTGCCAATGATTTCATAGGTTGCATTATCTGGATCGGTAACTGCCGGACGATGATAACCTTCTAAATACCAGGGTTGAGAAGGAAGTTGTACAGTAACTTCTTGTGTTTGTTTTTGTGGCGGTTCCACCGGGATTTGTGCAACAGCTTTGGTTTTTGCTTTATAGCGGCCAAAATAAGTTTGCGCCAGTTTTTTCACCTCAGCTGGGTTAACATCTCCGACAATAGCGATCGCTAAATTACTTGGTACATAGTGAGTATCAAAGAAATTTTGGACATCATCTGGTGTCAAATTGCGAATATCTTGGTCATAACCAATCACCGGACGCTTGTAGGGATGGACTTTGTAAGCAGTATCGATAAACTTTTCCACCATTTGTCCAATGGGTGAATTCTCTATCCGCATCCGTCGTTCTTCTAAAATTACATCTTTCTCTTTATAAAACTCACGACGAATTACCGGATCGAGAAATCGTTCCGACTCCAACGACATCCACAGTTCCAGCTTATTGGCAGGAAAACTGTAAAAATAACGAGTAGCTTCGGTTGAAGTATTGGCATTTAAACCCACACCTCCCGCTTGTTCGACAATTTGTCCCAATTCGTTTTGCTTGACAAGCTTACCTGCTTGTGATTCTACTTGCTTAAACTCAGTTTCTAACCGCGCAACCTCATCTTTTTTGCCATCGGCTTTCGCTGCTTTAATTTGAGTATCTAACTGCTGCAATCTATCTAGTAGAGGTTTTTCTGCTTTGTAGTCTTGTGTACCAATGCGCGTTGTACCTTTAAACGCCAAATGTTCCAGAAAGTGAGCTACACCAGTTTTACCATTTGGCTCATCCACACCACCAACATTTGCATAAGTCAGGAAGGAAACCACAGGCGCTTGATGCCGTTCTAAGACAAGGAATTTTAGACCATTGTCGAGGCGAAACTCCGTTAACTGTTTAATGACTCGATCCAGATAAGGTTGGATTGAACTTTGAACTGGTGGAGTTTGAGTTTTGGTTTCTTGAGGAGGTGCAATTTGAGTTTGAGCCAGAGCAATTTCTGGTAGTAATCCCCACCAGAAAACGATCAAAGCCAACAAAGTGACAAACAACCGCCGTAATAAATCCAAAATTGACCGACTGATCTGGTTCATAAGCAAAATTTAAGATAAAGTTACACTACCTGAGAAACAGGATACTTAGCAAAAGGACGTTAATGTTGTATTAAGCTTGTTGAGCTTTTTTACTTGACGTTAGACAATAATGCTACAAATCGTGTTCCGCACATTTCACCATAACTGTTATGCGAGTTTTTAATTCTTCCCCACCCTCTGAGGCTCAGACGCGCACCCGGATTTTACAGGCAGCACAAAGGTTGTTCGCCTCTCAAGGATTTGACGGCACTACCACCCGTGATTTAGCGCAGGCGGCAGGTGTAGCTGAAGGCACTCTATTTCGTCATTTTCCCAATAAAAAAGCAATTTTAGTGGAAGTAGCGACGAGTGGCTGGGTAGAAATTTTAACAGATTTGCTAACAGAATTAAGTGAAATGGGCAGCTATAAAGCTGTAGCTCAAGTGATGCGTCGTCGGATGTGGAACTTTCAAAAAAATGCTGATTTGATGCGCGTTTGTTTTATGGAGGTGCAGTTTCACCCCGATTTGCGCGATCGCATTCAATTAGAAGTCATTACCAAAATGACTGATGTCGGTGAAGCATTCTTTCAAACAGCAATGGATAAAGGCATTTATCGCAAAACGGATGCAAAGCTAGTTGCTAAAGTCTTCTTAGGAATGTTTGCGATCGCAGGTTTTTCTAACAACACCATCATCGAACCTGACGCTTCCCCCCAACAAATGCAGGAAATGGCCGAAGGACTAGCTGATATTTTCCTCAATGGTGTCTTGGTTAAAGATTAGGGGATTGGGCATTAAATATGAAGAAGAGACAAGGGAGACAAGGAAGAGGGGGGAGACAAGAGAGAGAGTTGTTAAATAATTCCCCATTCCCCATTCCCCATTCTCTATTCTCCATTCAGCACTATTTTCGCTTGCTGACTCCACTGTTGTACTAGCTCAATTGCTGGACACAAATCTCGTCGCTGCATTGTTGCTACTTGCAAGCGCATAATTTGTTGGTGCAATCTGTGAGTGGGAGTCTGTGCCAACTGGGTTACAGAACCAATCCCTGCGTGGAGCAATAAACCACAATATTGTATGCCTACGCTGGGAATACGCGCCAAGTCAGCTAAAGCCATCCATTTATTTACATACTGAAGATGAATTTGTAATTTATTTGCTAACGCCAGCCGTGCCTCTAAAGTCTTTCCTTGTCTGACTAGCGCTACTGTGCTACTAATTCCACAATTTTGCAGTTGTGATTGTTCCTCGTGGCTCAGTCCGGGTAATTGCTCGATTGGCCAGTCACGAGATGCGACCAGATTTCGATTATTTGCATTTTTAGTAGACATTTTAAAACTAAATATTGCCATTGCATCGACTGACAATGCAATTGTTTTGACTAACAATGCTATTGCATCAACTGACAATCCTATTGTATCGCCTGACAATGCGATTGTTTTGACTGGGAGGAGTCAGAATCCCCTTCTGAACAAAACCTCCTGCCTTCTGCCTCCTGTCTCCTTCAAATGCTAAATAACTCACCTCGCAGAACAGTTACCGCTTGTCCAGCGATAAAAACGCGATCGCCTCCGGTATATCGTACTTTTACCACTCCACCGCGACGAGATGCTTGATAAGCCAATAACTCATCTTTGTGTAAGCGATCGCGCCAGAAGGGAGCAAGACAGCAATGGGTAGCACCAGTTACAGGATCTTCATCAATTCCTAAACCCGGTGCAAATAAACGAGAGACGAAATCATATTCAGAATCAGAGTCGGTAAGGCTGGTGACAATGATCTCAGAAATAGGCAAAGTTTTTAATATTTGAAAATTTGGCTGTACTTGCCGTACCAAATCTTCAGATTCCAATTCCACTAAATAGCCAAAAGAATTTAAAAAAACAGATTTGTATGGTACACCTAAAGCAGCCTTAAGTTCTCGTGGGGCGATTGTTTCTTGTGAGTGATTAACAGGAAAATCTAACTCAATCCACTCATCTTGCAACTTAGCAATCAGCACTCCGCTTTTGGTGTAGAACCGCGCAACTTTATTCTCTGACAAATGCCCCTCTGACCAAAGTACATGGGCACTAGCTAAGGTTGCGTGACCACAAAGAGGCACTTCTATCGTCGGCGTAAACCAACGCAGATTGAAGCCATCATCCTGTCTAAATAGAAAAGCTGTCTCAGATAAATTCATCTCCTGGGCCACATTCTGCATCCAGCGTTCATTTTGGCGACTAAGCAAAACACAGACAGCAGCAGGATTTCCTGCGAAAGGTCTATTGGTAAAAGCATCAACCTGAGTAATGATTTGTCCCATTAGAGTCACCTTAAAAATTAGACAGCAATATACTTATCAGGAGTCTCTTAGAGATTTATGCCGCTAGTTAAAATTATTTTTAAGCTCATTACTACGCGTCTATAGCGCACTAAAGTTTATTTAAGCATTTATTGTTTCTTTCTGTATCCTCTGCGCCTTGTTGCAAAGCCAAAAATTTATAGCTTTAACCCAAACGTATTAGTCTATAGGGATTTTCGATGTGGAATACAGCCACTGGTTCATAAGGGCACACAACCATGCTGTTACATCAAAATGGAAATCGCCATATACAGTACCTTATAAATTAGGAATACAATCTCCACAAACTAGGGTAAATGTTCAAGCAAAACGGAAATATGGGGATAAAAATTTTCAAAAGCATCTTTGCTGCTGTCAACTTAGCGCTAATTTCTGGAGGATTAGTTAGTTGTGCTGTTGAAGTACCACAGCCACTTGCACCAACAGAGCAACAAAAACCAGTCGTACAACCTAGCCAACAGCCTAACCAGAACGATAAAGATGATGATGACAAAAATAGCGATCGCAAAGATGATAAACACGACGATAAAGACGAAAAAGATGATAACGACTAAATAAGTTGGCACTTAAAACCCTTACTAATGACCAATGACAAAGGACAGCCTTAGCCAGTTAACTTTAATTGCGCCAACTTACTTAAATAAAGGCAAAACTATAACCTTGGGTTTCGATTTATGCTTATCCCACAAACTTCTACTTCCTTCGTCGATTGTTTACGTCTCCGACGGCAAAAACTAGCAAACCTCATTAAGTTTCCCGTAATTCTGTGGTCAGGTAGCAACAGTCCTCGCAACTTTCCGGCAAATCCTTTTCCGTTTCGCGCTAACAGTCATTTCCTTTATTTTGCCGGACTGCCATTATCAAATGCGGCAATTCGTTTAGAAGGGGGAAAGCTAGAACTATTCATGGACGATCCATCACCTAGTAGCACCCTTTGGCATGGAGAAATGCCAACGCGCAATGAAATCGCCCAGAAGATTGGGGCAGATGTGGCTCGGCCAATGACAGAATTAGAGTCTTGGGTGGAAGATGCTGTCACACTTGCTGTACAAGATGCAGCGACATGGACGCAACAATCGCAGCTATTAAATAGATGGGTTTTACCCCAAAGTCCCCCCCAAGGAATTGACTTAGATTTAGCTAAAGCGATCGCCTCTATCCGCCTCACTCACGATGAAGCTGCATTAACCGAGTTGCGAAAAGCTGCTGCTGTCACTGTTGAAGCACACAAAGCTGGGATGGCAGCAACACCTCAAGCCAAACTAGAAGCAGAAGTTCGCGCCGCGATGGAAGGGGTAATTATTGCCCACAATATGACCACCTCTTACAACAGTATTGTCACCGTTCACGGCGAAGTTTTGCATAACGAACACTATCACCACCCCTTGCAACCAGGTGATTTACTACTTGCCGATGTTGGCGCTGAAACTGAGATGGGTTGGGCAGGTGATGTCACTCGTACATGGCCAGTTTCCGGTAAGTTTTCATCTACCCAGAGAGATATTTATAATGTAGTGCTGGCCGCTCATGATGCTTGCATTGCCAAAATACAGCCTGGTGTAGAGTATGAGGATATTCATCTATTGGCTGCCACCGTTATAGCTGAAGGTTTAGTAGAGTTAGGCATTTTCCAAGGGAATCCCCAATATTTAGTAGAGATGGATGCCCACGCGCTGTTTTTCCCACATGGTATCGGTCATCTACTGGGTTTAGATGTCCATGATATGGAAGATTTGGGAGATTTAGCAGGTTATGAAGAAGGACGGAAAAGGAGCGATCACTTTGGCTTAAGCTACCTCCGCTTAAATCGTCCCCTGCGTCCAGGAATGTTGGTAACAATTGAACCTGGTTTTTATCAAGTACCAGCAATTTTAAATGATGCCAATGTTCGCTCAAAATATCAGAATGTGGTGAACTGGCAACGTTTATCTGAATTTGCCGATGTGCGCGGAATCCGCATAGAAGATGATGTTCTAGTTACGGCAGAAGGTAGCGAAGTTTTAACAGCTGCATTACCAAATGATGCTGATACTATAGAAAATTTAGTTAATGGCTGAGTTCATACTGACAGGCATCCATAAAGGGTGTTTAATTACTGGATTCACCTTTGATGTAGCCGAGCATTTGATTTCGTACATCACGTTTAGCTCGTGAATCCAGCAAGATTTCTAACATAGAGGCATCGCGCTCATCGTCGGTATTAGAGTACTCTGCTGGATCTCGATTTACCTGCACTTCAACAATTTTTACACTTTCTCCAAGTACCTGAAAACGCACTTTAAAAATGCAAAAACCAGTCCAACTACGATGCAAGTATAGCCAAGGAGCCTCATAGAAAATGAACCACTTATCTTCCATCTGCTCTGGAATAATTCCAGCAGCAATTCGGTTAAATTCTTCTTGCGAGTAAACTTTTTCTACGGTTAAATTTGTCGATGCAGAAGGCATCTCTTCTGTTTTCCAATCATCACGTTTGGCTATTTGCATAGTAAAAATAAAACTACTCTCATGTTTGTTAATTGGCACCGCAAAACAAAAATATAATATGATACCTCATAATATCTAAAAGAATTTCAAATTCATGAGAAAAACCTCCATAGGCTTACTGCTCAACGGAGTTATTGTCAGCTTCGGACTATTGCCATTATTAGCTCAAGCACAGCAGCCAGTACGGGTTTCTGATACTCAAGTTGCAGCGATGGTAGAGGCATTGCGACAAGCTGCACCGCAGACCAAAAATCCCAATGATGGATATTACAGCGAATGGCAAGTGAAACCAGAAACCCTCAAAGGCTGGACAAGAACTTGTCTCAAACGAGAACTAACACCGACACAGTTTGAAAACAATCCTGCGATCGCCCGCCAAGTTATCTCTTGCATTACCCGCCGTGAGTTAACCAATCAGTTTCGCGCTACTAATAATGAAATTGCATCTGTGCGTGGTGCAGCTTGTTGGTGGATGACTGGTAGCTATACAGGTTGTAACAAAGGCTTCACTGCTGAGTATGTGCAAAAAGTTGTCCGTTTTTATCAACAACAGCCTTCAAAACCAGCAGCAACTAAATCATCAAAGGGCGACTCTTGAGAAATTAAGATAATTGCTTTACCTTTTCGACAACCCAATCAACGCGATCCTTTCCCCAAAATCTCTCACCATTGACTACCCAAGTTGGGATTCCGGGACAGCCAAACTGTTCGTATTCTGCCAAAGCTGCCACTGCTGCTTCCCTGTAGATTAACTCAAGAATGCGATCGCCATTCAACCCGACATCATTAGACATCTCCAGAAAAGACGTAGAGAGGTAGCAATCCTACGTCTCTACAAGGTTTTCGGGTGACGCATATTTAATTTCTGGAGATGTCTATTATTTTGATATTAAATTTTGCTTCTAACCCATTGACGGAATTCTTTAACTAATTCCAAATAATCTTTTTCTCCCACCTGCTCTAAAAAATTAGAAATCTCTGTTAATGGCAGATTGGGAAATGCTAAACTTTGTTCAACAGATAGATATTGCTGATTTTGTAAAACGTTAATACTAAAAAAATTGCCATCATAAAGCCAGATTTCAGGCACACCCATATCAGCATAGACTTCAAAGCGATTTTTAGAACTGCTAGTAATATCGATTTCTACTACCAAATCTGGTGGCGGATCTTGCGCTAAATCTATTCTTTTTTTGCCTTTTATGAAATTAATATTTTCAATGTAAAAGCATTCATCTGGTTCTGCACCACTCAGTTCTGGCCGTTTAAAAGTGGTAGAACCAAGGCAGTCAATTCTAACTTCTAGTTCTTCTGCGAGAGTTTCGACAAATCGACCCGCAATTCTTTTGTACCGTTCATGTTCTGGTGAAGGAACCATGATTTCTAAAGTACTTCGATTGTAAGTAAGCCGGAGGCGGCGACTAGCACTAAGTTCAGTTAGCAAGTTTTCATAAGTTTGCCAACTGATACCCGATAGGTGGATGATTTCTGTGGGTTGAAGCAGTGTGTTGCTAGTCATAGCGATATTTGATGTAGGTTCTCGCTGTACAATAGCCCTTCTTCGCCTAATTGTACTTTAAGTTCAATCTTCAATAAAGGTAGGTATCTGGTTGCTACAGTCGCGGTGAAAACTACTAAGCTGGTAAATAGCACGTTTAAAATTTAGCGGAAATTCGGAATCGCATTCATCGGCGGTTCAAGATTCCTCATTGGCGAACTACCTGTAATTACATTATGTTTGATGCTCTATCTGACCGTTTAGAAGCCGCCTGGAAAAAACTGCGGGGACAGGACAAAATTTCTCAATCCAACATTCAAGATGCATTGCGCGAAGTGCGCCGCGCCTTGTTGGAGGCAGATGTCAATCTCCAGGTAGTCAAAGATTTTATTAGCGAAGTCGAAGCCAAAGCCCAGGGAGCTGAGGTGGTTACTGGCGTGCGACCTGACCAACAGTTCATCAAAATTGTTCACGATGAACTGGTGGAAGTGATGGGAGAAGAAAATGTTCCCATCGCAGAAGCGAAGGAAAAGCCTACTATTGTGTTGATGGCTGGTTTGCAAGGTACTGGTAAAACCACAGCCACAGCTAAGTTAGCTTTACATCTGAGAAAATTAGATCGTAGCTGTTTGTTGGTAGCAACAGACGTATATCGCCCAGCCGCGATCGACCAGTTACTGACGTTGGGTAAGCAAATTGACGTACCAGTATTTGAACTAGGAAGCGACGCAGATCCCGTAGAAATTGCTCGACAGGGCGTAGAACGCGCTAGAGCAGAGGGTGTAAATACAGTAATTATTGATACTGCTGGCCGCCTGCAAATTGACGAAGATATGATGGCGGAATTAGCCCGCATCAAAGCAACTGTCCAACCCCATGAAACTCTGCTGGTGGTGGACGCGATGACTGGTCAAGAGGCAGCAAATCTGACTCGCACCTTCCACGATCAAATCGGAATTACTGGGGCAATTCTCACCAAAATGGATGGTGATAGCCGTGGTGGTGCAGCGCTTTCGGTGCGAAAGATTTCGGGAGCGCCGATTAAATTTGTGGGCGTGGGTGAAAAAGTCGAGGCACTGCAACCCTTTTACCCCGATCGCATGGCATCCCGGATTTTGGGAATGGGCGATGTGCTAACCCTGGTAGAAAAAGCCCAAGAAGAGTTCGATTTAGCAGATGCTGAGAAAATGCAGGAGAAAATCCTGTCAGCAAAGTTTGACTTTACAGACTTTCTCAAGCAGTTGCGGATGCTGAAAAACATGGGTTCTCTGGGAGGCTTCATCAAGATGATTCCAGGGATGAACAAGCTTTCAGACGATCAGCTTAAGCAGGGAGAAACCCAGCTTAAGCGCTGTGAGGCGATGATTAACTCCATGACTCGCCAAGAACGCCATGACCCTGATTTATTAGCCAGTTCTCCCAGTCGGCGGCGGCGCATTGCTGCTGGCTCGGGTTATAGAGAGTCAGACGTGACTAAATTGGTGGGTGATTTCCAAAAAATGCGATCGCTCATGCAGCAAATGGGTCAAGGTGGCTTCCCTGGAATGCCGGGAATGTTCGGCGGTGGCGGCATGGGCAACGCCTTCGCAGGTGCTGGCAATCGTCCCGCAGCCCCCGGATGGCGGGGTTATGGTGGTGATGCAGGCACGAAAAAGAAAAAAACCAAAGAGAAAAAGAAAAAAGGGTTCGGCAATCTTTAGTCAATAGTCATTGGTCATTAGTCATTAACCAATGACAAAGGACAAATGACAAATGACAAAGGACTAATAGCAGCAAATGCTAGGCAGTGCTAAAATTAGCATTTCGACCTCAGAATTTATCAGCAGAGGAAACTAACCCTCAATTTCTCGGCAATAGCCAGATTTAGGTTGCTTCCTCACCCACTAGTTGCTAAATAATATCTAAACAGGAGAATGATTCTTCAACATGATCAAACTGCGCTTGAAGCGATTCGGTAAAAAACGGGAAGCAAGTTACCGCATTATCGCCATTAACAACCTCGCTCGCCGTGATGGCCGTCCCCTAGAAGAATTGGGATTTTATAACCCCAGAACTGATGAAGTGCGATTAGACGTTCCCGGCATCGTCAAGCGACTACAACAAGGCGCTCAACCCACTGACACGGTACGTCGCATTCTAGTAAAAGCTAATGTTTTTGAACAGGTCAGTGCAACAGCCGCATCATAATTTCGGAACAAAATTGCCAACAGCCAGTCCCAACTATGTTGATCTGGTTCGGTTTTTAGTGCAGCCGTTTTTGGAATCTCCAGAGACTTTAAGCGTCGATTGTGAAATTTCTCAGGCCCTCAACCGGGTTTGGGTTCGCATCGCCTTTGAAAGCACAGATAAAGGGAAAGTGTTTGGTCGAGGGGGACGCAATATTCAGGCGATTCGTACAATAATTGCCGCAGCCGCAGCCGCAGCTGGACAATCAGCATACCTGGATATCTACGGCAGTACCACTCCGGGCCGTGAAGGTATGTCTTTTGATGAAGACACAGAAGAGCGATCGCCACCACCGACTAGGAGAGAAGCGCGTGGAAATGATGGGCCTAAACCCATTGTTAAACCCCGCCTCCGCTAGGTTAAAACTAGAGAGCAAATCTGAGCGGAGGTAACTACAACCGCTCAGAATTTTTGTAAACATGGAAAGTAGCAAAAAGATTTTTGGATCTTTTTTTGAACTCTTCACCGAAGAGGCAGGGGAGCAGGGGGCAGGGGGCAGGGATAAATATACTGGAATTACACTGTCACAAGGGTTAGAAGAGCAACTAAATTTATTTATGCTCAAAGTAAAAGTATTTATTACGCCTACGGGACGCTGCGCGAATGAGATGTGTAACACGAAAAACAATACATCCTTACTTCATAGCCAATACATTCATTTATAGGGATTCTCCCCCCTGCTCCCCGCCTCCTGCGCTTTTCCTCTTTTTGACCAGTGTCGATAATTTGTTGCAAATATTTTTCTAAAATGTAAGTAAAAAGCGTAATTTCGTTTTTAGCGAAAAAATATTAACCTTTGTCAAAAATAGATCCTTACGAATTAAAAAATACTATGGCAGGTGCTTTAACAATTCAGCTGCCTAATGTTGCTAGTGCGATCGCTCTTGGGGGAGATGGAGAAGAAAATCTCAAAATCCTATCTCGCCAAACAGGAGCCACTTTAGTTTTACGCGGGCAAGAATTATTGATTTCTGGTACTGAGGGGCAAATTGATCTGGCTTCTCGATTAGTGCGATCGCTTGAAAACCTCTGGATTAAAGGCAATACCATCACTAGTGCCGATATTTTAACAGCCCGTCAAGCCATAGATAGCGATCGGCAAGGGGAACTGCAAGATTTACAGCGAGATGTCCTTGCCAAAAGTCGCCGTGGCGAAGAAGTCCGTGCTAAAACCTTTCGCCAGCGTCAATATATCGACGCACTCCGTAGGCGCGATCTCACCTTTGGGATTGGGCCTGCTGGTACTGGCAAGACTTATCTGGCCGTTGTTGTCGCCGTACAAGCACTCCTGTCCAATCAAGTTGAAAAGCTAATTTTAACTCGCCCTGCTGTCGAAGCCGGTGAAAAACTCGGTTTTTTGCCTGGAGACTTACAGCAGAAAGTTAATCCCTATCTTCGCCCACTGTACGATGCTATTTATGAATTCATTGACCCAGAAAAAGTACCTAGTTTAATGGAACGCGGTGTGATTGAAGTCGCGCCACTTGCCTATATGCGGGGACGCACCCTCAATAACGCTTTTATCATTGTCGATGAAGCTCAAAATACTACACCCGCTCAGATGAAAATGGTTTTGACTCGTTTGGGCTTCCGTTCACGGATGGTGATTACAGGCGATATGACACAAACTGATTTACCCCTTCACCAACAATCAGGTTTAGGAGTTGCTTTACAAATTTTAAAACACGTTGAAGGTATTGCTTTTTGCGAATTTTCCCAAAAAGATGTCGTGCGTCATCCTCTAGTTCAACGTATTGTTGCTGCTTATGAACAATACGAAAAATAGAAATTGGGAATTGGGCATTAGTTAGGATTCATCGTTTAAGCAACGACAAATAACAAATGACAAAGGACAAATGACAAATGACCACAACATTAAAAGAATTTTTGGAAGCTTGTGAGACTCTTGGAACCTTGCGTCTAATTGTTACTAGCAGTGCTGCTGTATTAGAAGCACGGGGCAAGGTTGAAAAGCTATTTTATGCAGAATTACCAAAAGGTAAGTATGCGAATATGCACACCGAGGGCTTTGAATTTCACTTGAATATGGATAGAATTATTCAAGTGAAATTTGAAACTGGTGAAGCGAAGAGAGGGAACTTTACAACCTATGCTATTCGTTTTTTAGATGATAAACATGAGCCTGCTTTAAGCCTATTTTTACAGTGGGGTAAACCTGGTGAATATGAACCAGGACAGGTGGAAGCTTGGCAAACTTTACTGGAGAAATATGGGGAAGTTTGGCAACCTTTAACAGCAGAGATTTAAGTCAAAAAAATAAACTTAATTTAGGTTTAAATGTCAATTATTTAAGCACAAGTTTTTCTCCAGAT
>NZ_JBALEQ010000124.1:0-11448 GCF_036917775.1 Nostoc sp. | reverse complement strand
TACTCACTTAATTTCCAATTGATGATGTATCAAAAAAATGTCTTAGTTCGAGTGCTGTGAATGGATTTTTTATTGTTTGTGAGAAATCCGGGTTTGGGTAGTGCTTATCCTGATTGGGTACGAGAAACAAGTTGGACGCTGATATTTCTAAACTTGTTTAATCTCCTCCCGGTTTATCCTCTAGATGGAGGACAAATTGCTGATTTACTGCTTTTTTCTCGTTTCCCTTATATTGGTGTTTTATTTAAAGTCTTTGGTGTGATTATCTTAGGATTTCTAGGAAAAGACAGACCAATGATGTTTTTATTTGCGATGTTGATCGCTATGGGCATCCCTAATAGCTTTCGCAGCGCTAAAATTAATCAAAAATTTCAAAAAGAACTACGACTAAATTCAACCATAGATCAGGACAATATTCTGCATTTCATATTCAAGTATCTGAAGCAACTCGGATATGGAAACTTGCCTTTCAGTAAAAGATATACCTTAGTAAAGGGATTGATTCAACAGCAGTACGAATCCCGTAGTAAATGGAAAACTAGAGTTTTTCTATTAGTTATATACTGTGTCAGCTTGTTAGGAGGAATATTAGGTACTTTGCAAGCTCTGGCTCCTAGCTGGGTAAAGTTATTAACTTATTACTCTCAAAATTCTCAGCAAAGACTTGAGCAGATCAGAAAAAATAGACAACAAGAAATTGAGCTGACAACTGCTGCTTTACGTACAAATCCTAATGATGTTAATGCTTATATTAAGCGATCGCAGGCGCGTTTGGGACTGCATGACTATAAAGGCGCACTAGCAGATTATGACCAAATTGTGCGCTTAAAACCTCACGATATTGAATCTCGGATGACTCGTGCCAGCTTTCGTAATAGATTAAAAGATTATAAAGGCGCGATTCAAGATTATAACGAGATTTTGCGCCTTAAACCCAAAAATGTCAGTGGTATCTATTACCAGCGAGCGCAAGTTCTTAATCATCTCGAAGACTATAAAGGAGCGATAGCTGATTACAACGAAATTATTAAATTGAATGCCAAAGATACCTACGCTTATATCTCTCGTGGATATACGCGTCAAAAACTCCAAGATTACAAAGGTGCGATCGCAGATGCTAACTATGTAATTCAGCTAAATCCTAAAGAAGCAGAAGCATATATATTGCGTAGCGAAATTCGTCGTCATTTGGGAAATAATCAAGGAGCGATCGCAGATGAGCAAACTGGAAACACTCTTTTTGAAGCTATGGATAAGGAAGATCCAAGTTGATAAAAACCAACAAAACAGACTTTGATATTAAGTAGATCGAGGCAGAAGGCAGAAGGAAATAGGGCTGTGGGCGGTTCTATACATCATGAATATTGGATACTTGTGGAAGATTTACCTGAGTTCAACCGTAATATTGTTGGTTTGATTGAAGTAATATCACAATTTCGCCAGTCAAAAACTTGAAAATCTGAAATTGGTAGCATAGATACAGTATGCAAAAATCCACTACTTTTATTCCCACAATTTATGAATAATAAAGTTAAATTCTTGACTCTTGCTTCCTTAACGTTGGCAGTTTCTTCTCTAACTGTCGGCACAGTTGTAGCAAAAGCGAAACTGACAAATCAATCAAAACTGTTTATCAATGGAATCGGTGCAGTACGAGTTGGGATGACTGTTTCCCAAGCGACAAAGGCTGCTGGTACTAAGTTAGTGGGCGATCCACCCAATAACAATTGCTACTATGTTAAGCCACAAAATGAACCCAACAATCTTTCGTTCATGGTGACAGGAGGTCGCATTTCTAGAGTAGATGTGCGGCAGAATACCCAAATTACTACCCTCAAAGGTGCAAAAATTGGCGATACCGAAGCACAAATCAAGTCTCTTTACCCAGGACAAATTAAAATCACACCTCATAAATACGTCCCAGGCGGACACTACTTGACATTTGTCCCGAAAGACCCTGCTGATCAGAACTATCGCGTTATTTTCGAGACTGACGGTAAGCGTGTTACTGGGTTTCGCTCAGGTAAACTACCAGAAGTTGAATTTGTTGAGGGCTGTTCTTGATTTAATAACTTTCTGCTATTGCTCCTAGTGCCAAAAACGACGATCGCACAGATTAAGGCTCATTTTTATATAAGTGCATAAATTACCCCGGCTTACTTTGTTGAAGCCGGGTTTTCTAATGTTTCCCAGATTGGGAAACAGACTTGGAAATTAGCTCCCCTTCTCCCTTTTTTATCGTTCCAGTTCATCCACTGCTTTAGGAACTCCCGCAGTTAACACCTCATGTCCATCAGGTGTAACTAACACATCATCCTCAATCCGAATACCAATGCCAATCCATCGAGGATCAGTCTCTGGCTGGTCTTCTGCTAGTTTGGTGTCAGGCACAATATATAGTCCCGGTTCCACTGTCAAAATTTGGCCTGGTTGCAAAATCTGCGGTTTGTCTTCACCGTGCTGGTAGACTCCCACATCATGAACATCCAAACCTAACCAATGACTGGTGCGGTGCATATAATATGGCTTATATTTCTCTTCTTCAATTAACTTATCAATTTCACCTTTGAGGATGCCAAGTTCAACTAAACCTTCTGTGATAACGCGCACTGCTGTATCGTGAACTAATTTGAAGGGATTACCTGGTTTCACTTGAGCGATCGCTTGTTTTTGTGCTTCCAATACAATCTCATACAGCGTCTTTTGTTCAGGCGTAAATTTACCCCCTACAGGAAATGTCCGGGTAATATCAGAGTTGTAATAACCGTAGGCACAACCGGCATCAATTAGCAGTAATTCTCCATCCTGCATTTGACGATTATTTTCAATGTAGTGGAGTACGCAAGCATTCACTCCAGAAGCCACTATCGAAGGATAAGCTGGGCCCATGCCACCCCGCACTCGAAAAATGCGTTCCATCTCCGCTTGAATTTCGTACTCATAACGCCCAGGTGCGGTGATTTCTTGGGCATAATTGTGTGCTTCCGTGGCGATCGCAACCGCTTGACGCATTAACCCCAACTCAGCTTCACTTTTAATTAGTCTCATGCTGTTAAGAACAGGGCCAGTATCTTCAATGGCGATCGGCCCAGTACCGCGTTTAGGATAAGTCCGCAGTAAACTTTGGTAATGTCTTAGGATTTGGTCATTGAAACTGCGATCGCGTCCTAAGTGATAGTAAAGGCGGCTGGCTTTTTCCAAATACTGCGGCAACTTTTCGTCTAACTCGCTAATGGGGTACGCTTCATCAGCACCATAAATTTCCTTGGCTGCATCTACCCCACAAAGATAACCAGTCCATACTTCCTTTTCGCGATCCTTCGGTTGTACAAACAGCACAAACCGATGTTCTGAATGATGCGGCGCTAACACTGCAACTGCCTGTGGTTCGTTAAAACCAGTTAGGTAGAAAAAATCACTGTCTTGGCGATAAACATACTCGACATCGTTGTGCATCACTGCCATTGGCGCACTGCGAAAAATGGCTGTGCCATCACCAATTTTTGCCATTAACTGCTCACGACGCTGCCGATATTCTGCTTGCATAGCTGATGTATGTATTAAAGTATTGTGTTATTTTACACTTTTGGCAACTGGCGATCGCACAGTTCATGCTTCTCGATAGTTACTAATCTAAGTTATTCTAACCAATATTTGTTTCCACTCCAGTCATAAATAGTTGAAGAATAATCACTTATCTTGAAAAGCTCAGATTTCTTAATTTTGAAATAACTCGAAAATCTAGTTTTTGTCGAATGATTTAGGATATTCATAAAAAAAATTATTTTGAATACTTCATTAAATTTCAACCTTGATAGTTAATAACTTATATCAATAATTTAGAAGTTTCCTATTAAAGAAATCAGCGCTACACAAACAAATTAGAACTACGTAGCGATTATTTTTATTTTAACATATTTTTAATTTCCTCAAAAATACGGCTATTCCGTTATCAAGACAGATTTAATAGTTTGTGTCAAACATTTAAGTAATTAAAAAATAAGGACTAAATCCCTGACTAACAAATTGCTTGTTATGAATTTAAATTTTCCAGACTACTGGTGTAAATACTTTTTATCTGACTAATTAACCGTTAAAAATATAAGTATATTTTTGATATTTTTTAAAATGTCAAAGAAAACAGATAAATCAATAAAGCTTTATCTGTAAATCATCATATACTTAAATCACAAAAAATATTTTGCAATTGCTTATGTAGAACTTGAAAATTTTATAAAAATAGTCTAAAACAAACAGATATTTATCTTAGAAGAATGACATTAATAAAGAAAAAATAGTTATAAAGAAATCTTGAAGCCCTCGGAAATGTTATTTAATTACAGAAAGAGATGAGCAAAAAAAGTTAAAAAAATATGACAGCCAATAATAAAAATTCCCCATGCCTGAAAATCTAAATTCCTCACCCTTAGCTTTGAATACATCTCGATTAGCATCAGATTCTTTTGCAAAATCAGAAATCTTGACAACTTCTCTTAAGAGTCTAAATTATGATTTGGGATTTGAAAGTAAAAGTTCCTCGTATACCCTACAAAATGAACCAGCAACCCTACCTGTCAAAACGTCAGCAAATCCCAATCCTAATCCTTACTTAACCAGTGCGGCGATTGTTCCTGACTTCAACGGTGATGGTAAAACAGATAAAGTTTGGGTCGATTCTACAACCGGTGAAATTGTCATTCGGTTGATGGATGGCACAAAAGTTGTCGAACAGGGATCTTTGGGTCAATTCGACCTATCCGCCTATGATTACAAGATTGCTGATTTCAATGCTGATGGCAAAACCGACTTCTTATTACGCAATAAGACAACTGGTGAGAACAGCATTGTGCTGATGGATGGAACTAGAGTTGGTTCTGCGGCTTCTCTATCTAGCGTTGATGCAGCCTGGAGTCCTCAGATTGGGGATTTCAACGGCGATCGCAAAACCGATATCTTCTGGCATAACGCTACAACCGGTGAGAACGCTATTTGGGAGATGGATGGTACCACAGTTCTCACTGCAACTGTTCTAGACACTACAGACACAGCTCTAACTCCTACCATTGTTGATTTCGATGGCAATGGCAAGAGCGATATTTTCTGGCGCAATGGGACAACTGGCGATAACAGCGCTTGGTTTATGGATGGTGCCCAAAAGACTGAATTTGCGCTGCAATCCCAAGACGCAGCCTGGACTGCTAGCCTTGGTGATTTCAACGGCGATTTAAGCACTGATATTCTGTGGAGAAACGCTCAAACCGGTGAAAACAAGGTTTGGACGATGAATGGTATCTTAGTCACAGAAGGCGCTTTGGGAACACTTGACTCATCGTGGACTTCCAAAATTGGTGATTTCAACGGTGATGGTAAGACCGATATCTTCTGGCACAATGGAACCACAGGTGCGAACACCGCTTGGTTGATGGATGGTACAACAGTTGCCACTGAAGCTTTCTTACCAACTAATAATGCTGCCTTGACACCATCCCTTGGCGACTTCAACGGCGACGGTAAGACCGATATCTACTGGCGCGATCAGACCGCTGGTTCAGACAACATTTGGACTATAGATGGAACAACAGCCGTTGACAATCCCATCAGCGATGCAGATAAGCTTGGCCCACAGTGGTATACATTCTAAAAGCTAGGATTTAGGAGTAAGGAGTTAGGAGTTAGGAATTATCAAATGCCTCTCCTGCTCCCCCTGCTCCCTTATCCCCTCATTTCCCGCTCCTCAAAACTTGTAAGTCAAAACCTGAATTTCACTCTTTTCTGGCAATTTACCAGGGCTAATGGAAATACTATCTCCATTGCTACGTCGCACTGTCGTACCTTGCATTAAGGTCAAAAAATCATCAAGTGGCGAAATATCACACTTAGCAGGATCAGCCGCCTGTGTCCGGTAATGGGTGGGAATCACCAGCTTGGGATTTAATACTTGAATAGCCTGCTTTGCTTCTTGAGCATTGTAGGCTTTTGCACTGCCTCCCACTGGAATAAATAGTACATCGGGTCGTCCCATCAAGATTTTTTGCTCGATGGAAATAGGTGCAGCGGCTCCCCCTAAGTGTAAGATATTAATCCCGCCTTGCTTCCAACTCCAAGCAGTATTTGAGCCAAATTGCTTACCACCTTTGCGATCGTGGTCTATGGCAATTCCTTGGAACTTAATACCTTTAAACTCATAAACTCCTGGTTCGTAGATGAGTTTTGCATTTCCCGGTAGTACATCCACCGCACCTTCATCCAGTAATTGACTGCTAATCAGTACCAAATCTGCTGCAACTTTTGGTAGTCGATATTTAGCAGTACAGCCAACCGTCCGAAATGGATTGACGAGAATTTTCGCACCACCACCAGTAAAAAGAAAGCAAGTATGACCCAACCACTGAACTGATAAACCGCTAGATTGTGCGTCAGCTTGAGATTTAGAACCCAAGGTAGTAACTAAAGCTGTGGCCAACCCCGCCCCAGCATAGCCCATCAACTGTCGTCGTTTCATTAATTATGCTCTTGACTGTAACTGTTCGAGAAAATTTCGTAATAACTGTTTTCCTGAAGATGTCAGGACACTCTCTGGGTGAAACTGGACTCCCTGAATGTGAGGATAGTTCCGGTGTCGCACTCCCATGATGGTGTTATCTTCAACCCAAGCGGTGATTTCTAACACATCTGGGCAAGTCTCACGTTCGATTACCAAACTATGATACCTAGTGGCGATGAGAGGATTTTCTAATCCCCGAAAAACCCCCACCCCAGTGTGAGATACCTGAGAGGTTTTGCCATGCATCAACTCTGGAGCAGGAATTATTTTACCACCGAATACTTGACCGATGCTTTGATGTCCCAAACAGACACCTAAAATTGGCAAATCTTGTCCTAGCTGTTCAATCAATTCTAAGGAGATACCTGCATCTTCCGGGCGGCCAGGCCCAGGAGAAATAACTACGGCTTCCGGCTTTAATGCCCGAATCTCATCTATGGATATCTTGTCGTTACGAAAAACTTTAATATCATTTGCTACTGAGAATTCGGCTGCTAATTCTCCCAGATATTGCACTAAGTTATATGTAAAACTGTCGTAATTGTCGATAACTATAATCAAATCTCATCACTCCTGGTTTTTAGCTCTCATCAGATTACTGATACTATATTGTTCGCTAGATATAAAAATAACGCTAACGTAGACACATAAATATTAAGCGGCTACTTTCTAACAAGCCACTTCTTAAATTTTTAATTTATTAAAATGTCTTCTCTACAGTGAATTGGGTAGAGTGCGATCCTTTTACCAAGTCACTTGGCGATGCCTGGGTTGGGCTACGCCTACCGTAAATCAATCATATTTACAAAGCGGATATAATTAACCTTACCAGAGGAGGCAGCAATAGCGTACCAGCTACCAGCACCGCTACCAAAGCAGAAACAAGAACTGCACCAGCTGCACAATCTTTAGCGATTTTTGCCAATTCATGATATGTCTGCTTAACGGTTAAGTCCACAAGAGACTCGATCGCTGTATTTAGTAACTCTAATGCCAAAACTAAACCACTAGTTATACCAATTACCGCTATTTCCACAGCTTGCAGGTGCAAAAATACGCTTAAACCGATTGCTAAAGCACAAACACTTACGTGGATGCGAAAATTACGTTGAGTTTGAAAACTATAGCTGATTCCAGCCCAAGCATATTTAATACTAACAAATAAATTAGAGGCTACTTTCCAGGAAAATTCCCGTTCGTTAGACACCAGTGTTTGTAACGAGGTAGGCGTTGGTGATGAAGAAATTTTTGGGGACATAGACTTAGAAAATACAAAAATAGAGTTGCTACAGTGGGAATATTCGCCGATCTTAATGGCAGAATTAACTTTGAGGCAATCTTTAAGCAAATTTGCACAGAAGTATTATAAAAGTATTACCCAAAATTAACATTAAGAACACATAACTACTGCTATTCCATGTCAATAGCAATACCTATTGCGTTCAGCAATTTTACTTGCTGTTTTAACATTCGCCCCAAACTTTCTTCATCAGGATGATCCCAGCCCAACAGGTGTAATAAACCGTGAGATGCTAACCAAGCTAGTTCAGTTGGTAAGCTATGTTCCTGCTGTTGAGCTTGGCGCTGTGCTGTATCTACAGACACGATAATATCACCTAGGTATAATGGTACAGATGCAAGCATTTCTTTGCTTTGCGGAAAATCCACTTCTAAAGCAGCAAAAGCTAAAACGTCTGTAGGCTTATTTTGCTGACGATACTGAGCATTCAGTTCTTGAATTTGCGAGTCATCTGTCAAACGCAGCCCAATTTCATAACTTGGCGCTGGCGGAATTTGAGGTTGAAGTATTTCCAACCACTGATTAAACCAATTTTCCCAAGTTTCAGGAGGAATTCGAGTATCAGTGTCAGCAATTTTTACAGATGTTGTCAGGGACAAATCGTAAAAAGAATCCTCCACATATAGTTCAACGCTCAGGGGCACATAGTCTCCTTGTCTGAGGTTTGTTGTTATGACTGTCTTTTGTCATTGGTCATCTGTCCTTTGGAAGATAAATGACTAATGACTAATGATAACCCTCATAAGTTGCGTAATAGCTTAGTGAGTTAAGTAAGCAAGACCAACAAGGAGAGCTAAAAGCCCTACAGCAGTCAACGCAAAATGCTTCAGGGAAGTTGCACCCTTCCGCACCATGTTTCGCATGGCGAGTTTTACGTAGCTAGGTTGAGGTTCTGTTGAAGGAGAGTTACTCATAGTTATTATGTCTACAGACTCTTTTATAACTGTAACAGTTGGTCTGGGATAGAATGGCGATCGCTTGCATATTACTCAGAAATTTCTCTCAAAACGCGCCAATCTAAAATCCTCAAAAATCAAAAGTGCTAAGTAATGTTGAAAAATCATTACTTAGCACTTGCAAATAATCCCAAATTATGATTATGGGTTTTCTACTAATTTGTTTTCTTGGCGCAAATAAGCTTGGATGAATGGATCAAGTTCGCCATTCATCACATCGCCAATCGCCGTTGTTTCTGTATTTGTACGTAAGTCTTTCACCATTTGATAAGGGTGAAATACATAGTTACGGATTTGGTTTCCCCAGGAAGCCTCTACCATATCGCCACGAATTTCGGCAATTTCTTGGGCGCGTTGCTCCTTGGCGATGACCAAAAGCTTTGCTTTGAGGCGATTTAGGGCTTTCTCTTTATTTTGCAACTGCGATCGCTCTTCTGTACAGCGCACGGCAAGACCGGTGGGAAGGTGAACAATCCGCACCGCAGTTTCTACTTTGTTGACGTTTTGCCCACCTTTACCACCAGAACGAGTTGTGGTGATTTCCAAATCTTTGTCTGGAATATCCAATTGCACAGAGTTATCAATCTGCGGCATCACTTCCACCCCGGCAAAACTGGTTTGTCGCTTGCCGTTGGCATTAAAAGGGGAAATCCGCACTAAGCGATGTGTACCCATTTCCGATCGCAAGTAACCATAAGCATAGCGGCCGGTAATTTCTAGGGTTGCCGATTTAATTCCGGCTTCATCACCCTCCGATTCTTCAGCTAAAGTTACCTTATAGCCGTGAGCTTCGCCCCAACGGGTGTACATCCGCATCAGCATAAATGCCCAGTCTTGAGCATCTGTGCCACCAGCACCAGCACTAATCGTCAGTACAGCGCCCTCAGCATCATAAGGGCCAGAAAGTAACTGTTGTAACTCCCACTGATCCAGGTCACGATTTAGTTTAGTGATAGTAGATTCCGCTTCTTGGAGTAGTGCCTCATCGGTTTCTAACTCCAACAATTCAACAACTGCCCTAGTATCTTCCAGATTGGCGTGCCAGCGATCGTATTGCTGGAGGTGGGCTTTCAGGTCGTTGAGTTCTTGTAGCGTTTGTTGAGCCTGGGTTTGCTCATTCCAAAATTCTGGCTGTGCTGATATTTTTTCGAGGTCTTGAATTTTGGCTGTCAGTGCAGGTACGTCAAAGATAGTCCTGGGTTTTACCCAGGCGGCCAGACAACGTTTCGATTTCGCGTTTGAGTTCTAGGACATCCATAATGCTTGGTGAATGATAGATAGAGCGCTTTGGATTGCAAAATTGCTCTTTATTCTACTTATGTTTCTTGATTTTAGCTGTAATTGGGCAAATTTTTTCTGCACAACTTGTATAGGTTACAAAAGTTACTTGAAATTATCAAGCGCTTCTTCACCCACTGAAGTAGTGTGATTTAGCTGTTGCAGATAGGCTTTGATAAACAAATCAATTTTACCGTCTAATACCTCTGTCGCAGCAGGTGTTTCTACATTGGTACGTAAATCTTTCACCTTGGTGTAAGGATGCAAGATATATTCACGGATAAGCTTGTTGGATAGAGGTTTTATCTGTCGGGGTTGAATTTTGTCAATCTGGACACCTTGGGCTAGTGCGATCGCAAACAGTTTACTCTTGAGAATAGCTAAGGCTTTCTCTTTGTTTTGCAGCTGGCTACGCTGTTGGTCGCAAAATACACTAATCCCGGTAGGAATATGAACCACCCGCACCCATACTTCTGTACGGTTGACATTCCCTCGATGGCGATACCAAGTAATTTCCAAATCCTTCTCTGGAATTTCCCACTCAACGGACTCATCCAATATTGGAATAACTTCTACACTTGTTAAACTCGTCTGCAAGCTTTTAGCAGCATCAAAGGGCGATATTTGCTGTAGTTGATGTGTGCCAGTTTCTGATTTGAGGCAGCCGTATGCACAACGTGCTGTAATTTCTAAGGTTGCATACTTAATTCCGGCCTCATTCCCATCAGAAATCTCTACTACATCCAATTGGTAATTGTGGCTTTTAGCCCAACGCCAGTACATTTGCAGCAACATATATGCCCAATATTCAGCATCTACACCACCAACCCCAGCAGTAATAGTTAAAAATGCACCTTTTTGGTCATGGGGGTCAGACAATAATTGTCGTATTTCTGCTGTTTCGAGTTCTTGTTGGAGTTGGGTAAGGTTGCTTTGCACCTCTTGCCACAATTGCTCATCGGCTGATAATTCCAGCAATTCCAACGCAGCCTTGATATCTTCTAGAATCGAACACCAGCGCTGATATTCCTGATGCTTGTAGAATATGGAGTATTCAATTTCTTGAAGTACTTCATAAGCACGGGTTGGATGATTCCAAAAATCCGGTTGAGCAATTACTTGATCTAAATATTGAATTCTTGCAGTCAAATATTGGAGGTCAAAGACAGTCCTCAGCCTTACCCAAGATATTAGACAACTTTTCTACTTCAATTTTGATATTTAAGAGTTCAAGCATAGTTTTGCTCACTTGAGGCTAAACTTATCTACATATTCTCTCAGAGGGTGACAAGCGACCTATAAAGTTTGCTGCATAAGGGAGAGGGCAGAAAAACCACGCTGAAAATAGAGTTGTTTATGAGGTTTGAGGG